>QIHK01000045.1 GCA_003230945.1 Candidatus Kaiserbacteria bacterium | reverse complement strand
ACAGAGCACCCGCAACATCGGTGTTATCATGCCCATCTGAGGAAAACGAGATGATAATTTCATCGTCACCAATATCCGCAAGTGCAGAGAGCGCAATCTCCTGTGACCTTCCACCCTTTCCTTCTCCTGAAGTGAGTGTCACAGTTGCTTCACCCCCATATAACAACACAGTGCCTGTGTCTGATGCATTTAATGCATCAAGCACAGTTTTTGCTACAGAACATGCTTCCCCACTGAAACGGTCTGTAACAATATGTGGCATATAACCGAGTTTTTTAGCGGTATCTGCCATTGCATTCAAAGCGATATTATTTGTAACAAGTAATTCATTTCGTACGTGTATAAAATATTTGTCATCTTTCGGAGTCTCTAATAATGATATATCCGATAGCTCATACACTTGATATTTTTCAATTACTGCACGTGCATCAGCAATCGTTGTATCGTCTTTTACAGTTGGACCAGAAGATATAAATGACAAATTGTTACCAGGAACATCTGAAAATATGAGACCAACAACCTGAGCGGGGTACGCCATTTCAGCAAGTTTACCGCCACGTACAAGTGAAAGATGTTTACGTACTGTATTTATTTCTTCTATTGTTGCTCCTGCATCCGTAAGCTTATTAAACACAGCAACTTCAGTTTCTACAGTGGTTGGGTTTTCTGGCAAACACAAAAGTGTTGACCCACCTCCAGAGACGAGCACAATTACAATATCGTCTTCCTTAAGGCTCTTTACAGTCTTAGAAAGATATAGAGAAGCATCTACATTTATAGCAGACGGCTCTGGGTGCGTACCAATAACACTTTTTATATATTTTAGTGGCAGGTGATGGTTCGCATCAGCAACATCTATAATTATTCCTCCAGAAATGCGATTGCCGAGTATTTCTTCTAATGTTGATGCTGCAATAACCGAGCATTTACCTGCTCCGACGATCCACACGCCACTTTCTTCTTTAAGCTGATAAGTTTTCCCAACAATTGTCAAAGTATCTCCTTCAAGATGTACAGCTTTAATGAGAGCCATTTTTGTGTCAATTGCAGAATACCCAGCTTCAACTATTGCCAATGCATCACGACGTTTGGCACTTGAACTAAGCACGTCAATATTTTTCACAATTGTATTCAATACATTAATGATAGCAAATTATCATGCAAAATAATTATGCATTATACAACTAAACTATCTAAAGTGTTCAGGTTAGAAAATAATTTTTTAGTTCCATGCCAAATAAGAGAAACCCCATAATTACCAGGAAATTTATAAAACGACATTCATTGTAGTGGACCCTAGCGGAATTGAACCGCTGACCTCGTCAATGCGAATGACGCGCTCTACCAACTGAGCTAAGGGCCCGTATGCACGAGTTTATCATAAGCTTTTTTCAAAAGATTTTTATTTGTGTAATAAATTCTGTAAAACGGAGTTTGTTGATTCGGTCGGGCCGCCGGGAATCGAACCCGGATTATACGCACCCGAAGCGTATGTAATACCACTATACCACGGCCCGATATATCCCATTTCGAGAGAGAATATCCATTCAACTAAAAATAACAAATTATGCTATGCAAAGAAATTCCCCGCTATATATTCTTGCAGAATTCCGCGAGAAGCGGTTTTATCTGGTTCATCGCTGATTTTCTCCAACAACGCCTCTGCTTCTGTAACCTCGTCACGGACTAAAAGATAAAGTAGCTGCGTAATCTGATTCGGATTATCAGCAGTCTGGTATTTGAGTGCCTTTGAAGAAAACTTAAGTGCTTTCATCTTATCTTTATATTTCCAAATCGCATATCCGGTCGCGTGGTGGTACCAGAACCATAAAATAGTTTCTAATTCATCTTCTATGTCTTTATCATTTGTGATTAAATCATCATCAATGACAGATTCGACTATTTCTTTAACTTTATTTAGCACAAGTTCTGAATTCTTATAATCCCAGGACTGTTTCTTTAGAAGTCTTTGATCTTCCTTAATAAAATTACGTGCCAATTCATAAGGGGAAGATACCTGTAAGAGCTCGCAGGCTTCTGTAAGAAGAGTATGCGGTGCAAAGTTATCCTTTTTTCCCATACTTTTATCGTACCACTCCTTGCGTACTCAAGGAGTAGACTCATAGAGTCTACAAGATCGAAATAGAAGAAGTGGCAGGAATCTCTACGACAAATGTTGAGTCCTTGTCAGAAGAGAAAGGTGCCAGGTACTTTTTATGCTGGGTCTAAAATGGGTCAGAAGCCTTTTATGGGTCTCTCTTAATCGGAAATAATGAATAATGAGGTCAGATTGTCTAAGTTGATGCATTGGAATATAAAATCTCCTTATTTAATTAGGTATTTTTAATTTTTAGTTGGACGACTTGAGAGCTTGAGAATGGTATCAAAGTTATCATTCTTCGATACCTTATTCCTCTTCTCAAAGCTACACGAGGTACAACAATGGAGAATAGTATATTCCCCACCCTTGAGCTCCACACCCACAGGCTCCATGAGCTCGTGACAGGTGGCCTGACGATCACCAGGGTTCACATCAACGTGTTTGCTCCACAAACACTGTGGGCAGTGGTTAGTATAACCACTTCCGGATACAAAGAAACCACACTGTTCGCAGGTGAAATCTTCTTTGGTGCGCTGAAATTTCTTAGAAGTTATCATAAATTTTTATCTATACGAAGCGTCATAAACGTTTCGTTCAACACTAATTCGCATATTATTTAGTATAGGCTACTAAAATAGCAGAAATTTAAAAAATCAAATTTTGTGGACCGTACAGGATTCGAACCTGCGACCCCCTCGTTGCAAACGAGGTGCTCTACCAACTGAGCTAACGGCCCAACCGCAACATCCTAGCATCTCTTCTCTATAATCTGAAATCGTATAGTTTCAATTACTTACGCTAGTGCCACACGAACTAAGTGTGAAAGAAACTCTGGGAATCGTACTCCCACTGCCTCAAGAGCAATTGGCATATTTGATTCACTGGTAAATCCGGGAAGTGTATTCGTCTCGAGATAATAGATGCCTTTAGGAGATACTATGAAATCAGAATTTGAGTAGTGACGTAAACCGAGAGAACGATGTATTGTTTTTGCTCTATGACCTATTTCTTCGGTAATAACTCGTGAAAAGTTTCCCGGGCAGATATGTTTTGTTCTACCGGAATACTTTGCATCAAAACTATAAAAATCATTATTTTCTGGAAGAATCTCTACCAACGGGAGTGAATAAAGAGTTTCTCCTCTAAACTGTTCAATAACACCAGCAGTCACTTCGGTACCGTGAATATACTCTTCAACTAATACTCCAAAAGCTCCTTCTTGAAAAAGTGTTCGAACAGCAGTGAGTATCGGAGCATAGCCAGCAACAATTGATACGCCAATCGATGAACCCCAGCTAACCGGCTTTACAACGACTGGCTGATGAAAACTTCGTACAATGTCGCTTACCTTTTCTTCAATATTTTCAACTTTCTCAATGTACCGAAAATCCGGTGTGAGAAATTCTTCTTCTCGAGCTTTCATTTTCGACATTACTTTATGCATTGCTATATGTGAACCAAACGATTGAGTGCCTGCATACCGTACACCAAAACGATCGAGAAGCCTCTGTACATTTCCATCTTCTCCGTAGGTACCGTGCAGGGCTATAAGAACAACATCTACTTGTCTCAGTACCCGCTCGGGAGTTGAGGGGCGACCTCGGTCATACCAGGTACCTTTCTTATCGATATAAATATCATGGGCAATAAAATGTTCTTCAGGAAGGCGCGCAAGAATAGTTGCTCCTGTTTTAAGTGACACTTCATGTTCACAGCTCGGCCCTCCTCGCAACACTCCTACAATAGTTTGCATATCGTCAGTGTAACAGAGGAATAACGACCTCAAGATCTCATTTGTCGAGAACGCGCAGCACGGTGGCGTGCAAGAGAAAAACGATGTGCTTCAGCGTTAGCTAGAACAGCTTCTGTTTCGGTAATGCCGGCACGCAACACACCAAGTACTTCACGTGGCTGATGACGTTTATCTTTCACTACTGCTGCAACTGGAATCATAATGCCGATTTCTTTCAAGACCGTTTCGGCCGCTCTTTTCTGAGCAATACCTCCATCTACTACGATGGCTTTAGGGAGTTGCCATTCAGGATGTCCAAGACGACGTGAAAGAATTTCTTTTAGAGAACCAATATCATCATTTTTCTTAAGGCCACGAATTCTAAAAACTCGGTAGTCCCTCTTCACTGGCAGAACGTCTTCAATTACAACCATGACTCCAATAGCATTGGAACCCGCAAGATGCGCCGTATCGTATGCTTCTATACGTACTCCGCTTTGTGGTGCGCCTTCTTCTTTAATAAGAGAAACATCTTGAATATGATTTAAAGCATAGAGTTCACGACGTGAGCGAATAGCGTCCTCAAATCGTTCATTTCGGGCTGCTACATTCATCTCACGTTCAAGTGTGCGACGAAGTTCTTTCCCGCGACCAGAAAGAAATAATCGAACATTACGAATGGTCCGTTTGTACTCGGTACTAGTATATTTGCGGGGATATTGCCCTATCTGCTGATTAAATTCTATGAGTGCTGTGTGGTGTTTGTTTGTATGTGCAACAGGACGCGAAGTATCAAAAAAAGGAAAAATCCGACGGATAAGACGAAGTCCTTCACGAAGTTGCGGACCTGAAGGAAAAGGGCCGTATATTGCTCGTAACGTACATTTAGAAAGAGAATTTTTTTGATTTCCTGAATACAGTACCTTTGTATTTTTATGAGATTTAACTTTAGATATATTTAAATAATCCTCTGAGAGATCTTTGCCACGTACAACAAGTACCCGTGGAATCTTTTCTTCAGTAATAACGGCATAAAGAAAACTCTTATCATCCTTACCTTCAACATTTGCCTTTGGTAGATATTTCTTTATAAGGACAGCTTCTCTCACTAAAGCTTCGAGTACTGTTGGTGTTGTCTCGTACACAAGGTTATTCGCCTGGGTAACCATATCCACAATACGTGAACCGCGAGTAGCAATAAGACTGTTATCAAAGTACGAACGTACTCGGTCATGGAGTGACGTCGCTTTACCAACGTACAGTACGGTGCGTCCTTTTTTAAATAAATATACACCGGGTACATCCGGTAAGGCGTACGTTAAAAATTGTTCTTTAGTCATATTTAGTATGAGATGAAATTATACAACGTAGATTTGATTTGACAAATATATTATATACTGTACTCTAATACTTAGATTGGGTACAAAAGAAAGGTAAACCTATGTTCTTTATTGAAATAATAATAATTAGTTTAATTTCTATCGTCACTTTCACTGGTTTCCACGGCGGGAAGCTGACTCCATTTCGAGGAGCCATGCTTATTTCCTTAGTGGGAATACTGGCTGTTTCTCCACTCTACCTAGAAGGTACATTCCTCTATGTATTGTGGGCAACAGCTGGCATGACCTATCTGCTCCACCGAGCGACCTCACCGAAGGTAATAGTAGTTCAATATGAAGAAGTTGCTGATGACAAATCACATTCGTCTTTTGATTTACGGATCTAAATTAATTGGCCGGAATTGCGTTTACGCAATTCTGGCCTTTCTATTTTCTGCCTAAAAAGATTAGCTCTTTCCCTTCGTCACTTTTTTCTTATTTAGAGTACGTCGTGAAAGCATTTTCATAAGATATTCACCTGTATAGGAACCGTCAGTATCTGCAACATCTTCCGGTGTTCCTTTCGCAATAACTTTTCCGCCTTTTATACCACCTTCGGGACCGAAGTCGATAAGATAATCAGCACTTTTAATAACATCAAGATTATGTTCGATAACAACTACCGTATTCCCGCGATATACCAACTCTTGTAGAATTTCAATTAATTTACGTACATCTTCATAATGAAGCCCTACCGTCGGCTCGTCGAGTAAATATATAGTTTTCATTGTTGTGCTGCGGTATAATTCAGATGCTATCTTCACACGTTGCGCTTCTCCTCCCGAAAGAGTTGTTGCACTTTGTCCCAGTGTTAAGTATTCAAGACCAGTCGAATTAAGCGATTGCAGACGTTCGGCAATAGCGGGGATTTCTCTAAAAAACTTCTCAGCTTCTTCAACGGTCATATTGAGGATTTCGTGAATATTTTTACCACGATAAGTAACGTCTAACGTTTCCTTCATAAAACGTTTTCCTTCACAAACATCACACGTAACATATACCGTCGGGAGAAAGTGCATCTCAACTGCTATAGAACCATTACCTTGGCACGCTTCGCATCGTCCCCCCGGCACATTAAATGAAAAACGTCCTGGCTTCCAACCATGGGCACGCGCTTCACTCGTTGCAGCAAAGAGGTCACGAATATGAGTGAAAGCGCCAGTGTATGTCGCTGGATTAGAACGTGGGGTGCGACCAATAGGTGATTGGTTAATCAGTACCACTCGACCAACATACTCCGTCCCGGTAATGGATGACACGTGCTGTAACTTACTTTCGCGCTTTGAGAAACGCGCGGCAATATTTTTATGTAAAATATCGTATAAAAATGTTGATTTACCTGATCCAGAAACACCAGTGACACAGACAAGTTTACCTAGTGGCACGTTAATGTTTTGATTTTTGAGATTATGCAGTGTTGCACCGCGTACTTTAATCCATCCTTTCTCACTGGTACGTCGTTCTTTTGGTACTTCAATTTCCTTCTCTTGGCGAAGATACGCGAGAGTAAGTGATTTCGAATCATTTTTGGGTGCGGTGAGAAGTTCATCTAACCAACCTGAAGCCACAACCTGTCCGCCGTATATGCCGGCGCCAGGACCTATGTCGACAATATAGTCTGCAGAATAAATAGTATCCTCATCATGCTCGACTATGAGAATAGTATTTCCAAGTTCTTTAAGTACAAGAAGAGTCTTTATAAGGCGATCATTATCACGTTGATGCAAACCAATTGTTGGTTCATCAAGTACATAAAGTGCACCAGTCAAACCACTACCAAGTTGTGAGGCAAGTCGAATACGTTGAGCCTCCCCTCCTGAAAGAGTTGCTGCTGAACGATTCAGCGTCAGATAATCAAGCCCAACATTAAGCATAAAAGAGAGTCGATTATCAATCTCTTTTATGATAGGGAGAGCAATATCTTGCTTCATTTCCGAAAGTTCAATTGAATCGATAAAATCTTTTGCTTCTTTTATTGAAAGAGCAGTAAAATCGACGATACTCTTACCGAGAGTCTTATCTTTCTTTTTTTTCAAATAGACTCGGAGAGCTTCCGGACGCAGACGTTTTCCTCCACACACTGAACATATTGTTGTTGAAAAAAGTGACTCCGTACCAAGACCATTACAATCCGAACAAGCACCATACGGAGAATTAAATGAGAAGAGTCTCGGTTCAACTTCTGGAAAAGACGCACCGTCTTCTGGGCAAATAAATTTTGAAGAAAGTGTTTCTGTGGTGCCATCAGCATGCGTTATCTTTACTAATCCTTCCGCTTCTTTAAGGGCAAGTTCTAATGCTTCTGAGAGACGTTCGTGAGCTGCAACTCCGGAACGTATAAACTCCGTCACGAAAATACTATCGACAACGGCGTCAATGTCATGGCGTTTATTGCGGTCAAGAATAATTTTTTCGCGCAATGAATATACTTTGCCATCTATCATAACTTTCTCGAATCCTTTATTGAGAAGATCATAAAGAAGTTGATAGTATTCACCCTTACGACCAACGACAACAGGCGCATAAATGGTAACTGCAGTTTTATCAACCGCCACACCCATGACGCTTGTTTTTGTTAGCAATCGTTTCTCTTCTACTCGTGTGAGTACCATCTTTATCATTTCTTCTTTAGAAAGTCGCACGATGGGAACGTCGTGATGGATACAGTAAGGTTGTCCAGCTCGAGCATACAATACGCGTAGGTAGTCATAGATTTCTGTAACCGTCGCCACAGTTGAACGCGGGTTATTGGATCGACTTTTTTGGTCGATAGAAATAGCTGGAGAGAGACCAATTATCTCATCAACATCTGGCTTGTTCATTTGATTTAAAAACTGACGCGCATACGCGGAAAGTGACTCAACATAGCGACGCTGACCTTCGGCAAAAATAGTATCAAAAGCAAGTGAAGATTTTCCACTTCCTGAAAGACCTGTTATAACAGTCATGGCACCACGGGGCATATCCACGGAAATATTTTTAAGGTTATGAGTGCGTGCTCCTCTCACAGAAAGCCAATCACTCCCATGACGATGTACCCGTTCTGTTAAAGACGATGGGGACGCAGATATGTGTGTTTTGTTTCCTTTTTTCCTTTTCATACAAACTCTCCTGCCCATGGCGGGGCAGGTACGGATGCACTATATCACTGAGTCTCTAACTATGATATGGTCGACGGGAAAGGAGGTGGTCTTTATGATGAACACAAGAAGGCTCTGCCGAAGAAGAAGCTTCGATAGAGAAGATCATTTTGATGATATTAGTACTGGTTCGCTTTTGGATAATCAATACTCACACGTAGGGTTTGGATATCTTCCGAGAGGTAGGTGGCATTTCGGTAAAATCAATCCTCGAGGAATTTATGGCATAGAGAACAGACAGAACCGATGAGTAATTTAAAATAGCGCGAAATTTCGCGCTATTTTTATTTACCAGATAAAGGTTTGCGAGCGCGCTTCTTTTTCATTTTTGGACCTGTACCTTCTAAAGTGAAAATTTCATCTCGAATGAGTGCCGCTGTCTCAAAATCGAGTTTCTTAACCGCTTCAGACATTTCTTCTTTTTTTGTTTTGATGAATGCAACAGAATCATTCTGATAGGCAAGGCTATCAATTACAAGAAGTTCATCAACCGTTTTCTGATGTTCGGTACGCATAGAGTCTGCGATATCATGAATTTCTTTTTTAATGGTTCGCGGTGTGATGTTGTGTTTTTTATTATAGGCAGTTTGTATAACACGACGACGCTCCGTCTCGCCTATCGCTTTTTCGAGCGAATTAGTCATAACATCCGCATAAAGAATGACTCGGCCAAGTATATTTCGCGCTGCGCGACCTATTGTTTGAATAAGTGATGTCTCACTTCGCAAAAAACCTTCTTTATCTGCATCAAGAATGCCGATAAGTTCTACTTCAGGTAAATCAAGCCCTTCACGGAGTAAATTTACACCAATAAGAATATCAAAATCTCCTTTACGGAACTTTGTCAGTATATCGATACGATCAATAGTCTTTATATCTGAATGAAGATACGCTGCTTTCATACCGCGCTTTATAAGAAACTCAGTAAGGTCTTCTGCCATAACTTTTGTGAGCGTTGTGGCGAGAGCCCGACCTCCACGTGCTATCACTATCTCAGCTTCATGTATAAAATCAGAAACTTGCCCAGGATAATTCCCAGATTCAATGACACCTCGCACGGTAAGTTCAGGATCAATAAGCCCTGTTGGACGAATAATCTGTTCAACTACCTGTTCGGCGTGAGCGTGCTCGTATTTCCCAGGAGTTGCACTTGTATAAATAGCTAATCCTATAGATTTTTCAAATTCATCAAACATGAGCGGACGATTATCGCGCGCACTTGGGAGGCGAAAACCGTATTCAATAAGTGTATTTTTACGCGATTGGTCGCCTGCAAACATACCTCCAATTTGCGGAATCGTAACATGTGATTCATCTATAATGGTCAAAAAATCGGCAGAACCGTCTTTGTTATGCGGGAAATATGAAAGTAGTGTGAAGGGAGGCTCTCCTGATTTTCGTCTATCAAAATGACGTGAGTAGTTCTCAATACCATTTGTATATCCGAGTTCACGGATAAGGGCTATATCATGCAGAGTTCGACGTTTTAAGCGTTCAGATTCAAGAGGTTTTTCTTCACGTTTAAATTTCGCAAGTTGTGCATCAAGTTCAAGTCTAATTTCTGCAGTAGCACGCTCTCGCTCTTCTTCATTCGTTATAAAATGTTTTGCTGGAAATACAAAAATTGATTTTGGCTCAGAAATTTTTGCCCGTGAAATAGGGTCAAGGGTATCGATGTGTTCAACAATACTGCCGTCTATTCCAGAAGAGAATGAGATTCGATATATAACACGCTCATTAACTGGCATGAATTCAAGTGCATTTCCTATAGCACGGAGTTGTCCTGGATTTAAATCTGCCGTGGTACGTTCGAAGTAAATACTAATAAGTTTGCGAATGAGGGCTGAGCGATTTTCACTGCTATTCTTTTCAATTTTTATGTGTACTTTTTCATATTGAGCTGGCGAACCAAGACCATAAATAGCAGAAACGGATGCAACGATAATGACATCTTTACGGGTAAGGAGGGCCTGGGTCGCGGCATGACGCAACCGATCAATCTCAGCGTTAATCATTGCCTCTTTTTCAATATAGGTATCTGAATGTGCGATATATGCTTCTGGTTGATAATAATCATAGTAAGAAACAAAGTAATGCACTGCATTTTCTGGGAAAAATTCTCTATACTCTTGTGCAAGTTGAGCAGCGAGTGTTTTATTATGGGCAAGTACCAAAGTTGTTTTCCCATATTGAGCAATAATATTTGCTATAGAAAAAGTTTTTCCACTACCTGTAACACCAAGTAATGTTTGGTGGTGCATCTTCTTCTTAAGGCCTTTCATAAGGGCTTTAATAGCGGTTGGTTGGTCACCAGCTGGTTCCCACGGATTCGAGAGTTTAAATACTGACATTCTCGTATCCTAGCCGATTGTACGTTTGATAGAAAGGGTGTGTATTTTCTATACCTTTTCTAGGCATAGTAGTTGTGTACAAAATCTTCGCGGTAGCTTGTAAAGCGATTTTCCAAAATAGCTTCTCGAGCACCGTCAACTAGCTGAAGAATAAAACCAAGATTATGCATTGAACAGATAACGGCACCTAAAATTTCCTTAGAACGAACCAAGTGTGCGGTGTATGCTCGAGAAAATAGTTCCGTGCCTGGTACTAGTGTTTCGGCATCAAGTGGTCCAAAATCTTCTCTAAACTGTTTACCTGTTAAGTGCACAATACCTCGCTTTGTGTAAATAGAACCATGACGACCAATACGTGTTGCTGCGACACAATCGAAAAGATCCATACCATTTTGGATACCTTCAAGAATATCTCCTGGTTCACCAATACCAAGAAAATGTTTTGGTAATTCTTCGGGTAACTCTGAGACAGCTGCTTGAAGGGCTCCTCGCATATCTTCTTTACTAAAGGAACCACCAATACCGATACCGTCAAAGCCCATTGACGCAATTTCTCGTGCGCTTTCTTTACGTAAATCCTCGTATCTTCCCCCTTGTACAATGCCAAAAATACCCTGTTTTTTTATAGCAGTAATATTCTGACGATGTGTTTTGAGCGAGCGCTCAGCCCAACGATGAGTACGTATCATAGCTTCACGTTGGTATTCATACGGTTCGGTAGGTGATGAACATTCATCAAATGCAAAAAAAATATCGGCGCCAAGGGCATGTTGAATTTCAACAGACCTCTCAGGAGTAAAACGATGAAGTGAACCATCATGATGAGAAGTAAAAGAAACACCTTCATCGTCTACGACAGCAAGTTGTCCATGTTGGCTCGCTACACTTTCATCAAAAACTGTTGCAGATATAGTTTCTTTCTCTTTATGATCCGATTTTGTAAACTTAGAAATAGTACGACCAAAAGCAGCACCGAGTGAGAAAACTTGAAAACCGCCTGAATCGGTCATAGTCGGTTTATCCCAACCCATAAACTTTCCTAAACCTCCTGCTTTCTCTATAATTTTTTCACCAGGAGTGAGGTAGAGATGATAAGTATTTGCAAGGACAATTTGTGCTCCGAGAGACTTAAGAGCATTTGGTAGAACTCCCTTCACGTCTGCCTTTGTACCAACAGGAGAAAATGCTGGGGTTTGAATATCACCATGCGCCGTATGAATAACGCCCGCGCGTGCAGAGAAATCCTTTGTACGTTTCTCTATTTTAAATGTTATTGCGCTCATGAACCTCACGGTACCATAGAACTTGTTTTGAATTAAAAAATAAATACCGCGTAAGCAATTCGTCAAAAGACGAATACTTACGCGGTATAACTATTTATTTTCCCGAACTACCCATGGCCTCCGTAGTGTTGGAGGTCGTGAGTTTCCCCACGCCTTGCCACCGTAGACAATAACAATATGAGTACCGCGAAATTTAGGATTCGTGGTAACAATATCTTCCCAAAATGCACGAGTGCAACTACCCTTGGCTGAAGCCATTGAGTAACTCCCCGTTACTAATCCATTTACGGCTCCCGGAAGCAGGTATGCCAGACCACCGTATACACTGTAGTTAAGCATTGATGCTCCGGAAAAGGCGGCAGCGGCAGCCGGTCCCGTACCAGTACCAGCAATACTGTATGGTACTGCCCCATTGATACCGGAATGCGCCGCTCCTGCCAGTTGTGCATCAATTTGATGCTGACAAGAAATCGAATATTCCTGGATTTTTTGTAAAGCTTCAGGAGAAAGTAAACCCCCATTTATGTCCGGATTTTGGACAATAGCAATTTGTGCCATTGCTTTAGGGCTATAACCACCCTGTCGGACAATTTGTGCGTCAATTGGTCCAGCAGTAACATACCCCGCAAATTGTGAGGTCGCACCGCACGCGGTAAGCACCAAGAGTGGAAATATAAGCAATAGTGCCCGTATTTGCACCAAGAAATTGATTGGAACCATTTTGGCCTCCTTTTGAGTGAATCCGAAGGATATCCTCGGATATTGATTGACTATGTACTTAAAATTCTGCTCAATCTATATCATGCAATTTAGGAAAAGGCAAGAGCGCGAGTCAAAGACTCGCGCTCTGTATAAAGAAGAAATAACTAGTTATTCTTTATTACTTTTAGAAGTTCAACTTCAAAGACTAGAGTTGAATTTGCTGGAATAATATTCCCAATAGCTTGATCACCATAAGCAAGTGAAGCTGGAATAACGAGTTTACGCTTTCCTCCCTCTTTCATACCAACTATGCCCTGATCCCACCCTTTTATAACTTGTCCAGCACCAAGGGTAAATTGAAAGCCATTTTTAGTATTTGGATGCTTTGCAGAAGCGTCGAAGACGGTTCCGTTAGTAAGGGCACCAATATAAGTCACTACTACCGTGTCGCCTGCTACAGCAGTGGCACCAGTACCGATAGTTTCATCTGTAGATTGTAATTTAGTTATATTCTCGTTTGGCATAGTGGTAGTAGTTTCAGTTGATTGATTATTGTTAGCAGGATTTGTTGTTGCTGTCTTATTTGGAAGAGATGCAGCAGAGCTAAATGGCCAAAGACCTGGGAAGATGAAGAATGCTATCACTACCACGAGTGCGAGAGCGACAGCAATTCCAGTTTGGGTTGGTTTCATACGTAGATGAGTATATTACGAAGTTTGAGATTCTTTAAATCGATACACTTCTTTAGCAATAGTTGCCTTAGCAATTGCATCATGATCTGGTACTTCCCGATCAAGAAATGTTTGAAGTGCAGCAGCGTCACCAGCTGTGGCAAGTGCTGTGAATTCATCACGCTTTTCTTCAGTAAGTTTTTCAAGCATAGCGACGGTAGCTGCTTTTAGCGCTACTTCACCAAACTGAGCAACAATTTTTTGTTGTGCCTCAAGCGAAAGATCTGCTATACCGAGATTTGTCGCTATTGATTTCATCAAGTCATCTTGCATAAGTAATATGGTAACACGTACTTTTGCTTATGGAAGTTCTTTAACAAAAGAATTGGGTTCAATGATACCAATTTCAAATGACCCTGGATTTTCAAATGAAGGTAGCGGCACCTCAACACCCCGTAAAGGACCACCCCATCGTATTGGAAAAGCGTATGGGCGTAAAATATTTTTATCGGTTATATCCGGAAGTAGTTTATTTGATTGAACCCATACCACTGCATCATGATGTGCCTGCACATACGCTTCTGCTGCTTCAAAGCGATCTTTAAATACGTTACCAAACGCTACTTTTGCTCCACTAGTATCTTCAAATATATGACCTTGCGTCGGGTCTATCTCAAGATTAAGTTGATTTGAGAATACTCCAGGGTATTGAGGTAGCTTCGCAATAGATTCTGGCGTTACTTCCGGAGTATGTTCAGGTGAATGAGATGGGAGATTATTAGTATCGACAGAATTATTCGGTTGCAGATGATTCTCTACTGCTGGTGCGGTTGTATGTGACAGAGAGTCAAGAGTACTCGCTGGCTGTGTTTCTGCCTGAATATTTAAAGAAGCGTTTGTTTCAGTCGAAGTCTCTATGTTTGGTAAGTTATCGACTGGAGAAACGTTTCCTTCAAGGTGACTTGCGAGATCAGGTGACACCAGAGGTTGCCCAGCTGAAAGAGTGTCTGCATTTGGTACATTTACTTCAGTAATTTCTTGAGGATATATAGGTGTTGTCGGTGCACCCACAGGAGCCTCGACTATATCCGGATGTGTTGCATCAGAAATATGGATTGCGTTATCAGCACCAATAGTCATACGAGCATGTTCACTAATTATGACACTCGTACCATCTGCATGATAAAAGCCGTGACCAGTATCAGTACTTGCAAGTTGATGAACGACTTTATTGATAGAATCCCCACTCGCATTATATAGCCGAGCAAGATCACTATTTGGATCCGTGTTTTCTGGTAATACAAAATGACCACCGGTGGCGTGCATTCTTTCCCAAAGTCGTTTAGCCATCCATTCGTATCCATGACCAGGCGACGCTGAAACACTCGGCATCACTTCAGGCACCAGAGGCTGTCCAGCTGAAAGAGCGTCTGCATTTGGTACTACTTCATTTAAAGAAGCGTTTGTTTCAGCCGGAGTTTCTATGTTTGGTAAGTTATCGACTGGAGAAACGTTTTCTCCAAGGTGATTTGCAAGATCAGGTGACACGAGAGGCTGTCCAGCTGAAAGAGCGTCTGCATTTGGTACTACTTCATTTAAAGAAGCATTTGTTTCAGCCGAAGTTTCTATGTTTGGTAAGTTATCGAC
>QIHK01000043.1 GCA_003230945.1 Candidatus Kaiserbacteria bacterium | reverse complement strand
GGAAGACATAACTTACCATGGCGTAAAACTCATAATCCATACAAAATTCTTGTATCTGAAATAATGCTTCAACAAACACAAGTTGAGCGGGTAATTCCGTTTTACCGAGCTTTTATAAAAGAATTTCCGACACCGCAAAAGTTAGCACTGGCGCCACTTTCAAGTGTACTTAAAACATGGCAAGGTCTCGGATATAATCGTCGTGCCAAGATGCTTCACGGGGCTGCAAAAGAGCTTACCCATACGCCGTCCTTTTTTTCGAAACCGAATCTTATGCATGAGCTTATGACGTTGCCGGGAGTAGGTTCCTATACCGCACGCGCTCTCATGGCTTTTGCCTATAATAAAGATATTGTAGTTATTGAAACTAATATTCGTACTGTTGTTATTCATAATTTTTTTCCAAAAAAAGAAAAAGTTTCTGATAAAGAGATTGAGGAGATTTTGAAGAAAGTACTTCCGAAGGGAAAAGCTCGTGAGTGGTATGGCGCACTTATGGATTATGGCGCCTTTCTGAAGAATTCTGGTATTTCATATAATGCAAGAAATAAACAGTACTCAAAACAATCGAGATTTATAGGTTCACTTCGAGAAGCCCGTGGGGCTATCCTTCGCGAACTTTCAAAAGGTTCCGCGAATAAACAAAAACTTGTTTCTCTTTTAGGTGATAATCGCATCGGTCAAGTACATACCGCTCTCACGGCACTTATGTCTGAAGGATTCATTGAAAAATGTCACCAGCAACATTTTGCTCTTATAAATAAATAAGGATACCGATAAAAATATATGAAACACGGCAGAATAAAAATTCTGCCGTGTTTCGCTACTCTATATTTTTTAATATGAGTCACTTCATACTATACGCGAATATGAAGTGGAAACTTACATACCAATGAGTACGGGAATAACCATCGGAGCTTTATTGGTATGAGTGAATAAGAATCCAGCCATAACATCCGTGAGATTATTCTTTACATAATCAAGGTCAATTGGATTCATTCCATGTGTTGAGTCCTCAATTGTTTTCTTGATGAGAAGTCTTGCTTGATTCAAGAGGTCTTGAGATTCGCGCAAATAGATGAAACCGCGACTAATGATATCAGGTGACTTGCGGAGCTTGCCAGTTTTCATATTGACACTTGCAATAATAACGAACATGCCGTCTTTCGCGAGTGCTTGGCGATCGCGAATAACGACTTCCTGCAAATCACCAATCGTGAATCCATCCACTACAAATGCTGAGTTTGGTACTCGTTGTTTATGAACCGTAAGTTCTCCCTTTATAATATCAATGACTACACCATTGTCCGGAATCACTACTGACTCCCGAGGACGTCCAGCTTGTTCTACTGCGCGCGCATGGCACGTAGTCATGGAACGATAACCGTAATACGGCATAAAGAATTTGGCATTTACTTTTTGGTTCATCCACACGAGTTCACCGGAGTTACCATGACCAGTCGAGTGTACATCGGAGGAACGGTAATTGATGAGACTCACATTATGTCGGTAGAGATTATCCTTAAGTTTTTGTACATGTATCTCATTTCCAGGAATAACTGATGAAGAGAGCACAATAGTGTCACGTTCGGTAAGAGTAATGAATTTATGCTGATTTGTTGCTATACGCATAAGAGCAGCAAATTCTTCACCTTGCGCACCAGTTGAGAGAACTACAATTTTATCAGGTGGGTAATCTTTAATATCTTGTGAAGGGATAACAGTATTTTTTTCAACTTGTAGGAGACCAGTCTTTTCAGCAATCTCAAGATTATTACGCATTGAACGACCCTCTATCACTATTTTTTTGCCACTCATTTCAGCAGCTTTAATGATATGAATCATGCGTTCAAACTGTGAAGCGAAAGTACCAATGATCAGTCGACCTTTCACTGTCTTAATGATATCTGCAAGTGTTTTGTTTACCCGTGTTTCGGGAATTGAAAAGCCGTCTTTTTCGGCATTTGTTGAATCAGCAATGAAGAAAATATTATTGTCTTTACTGAGGTCGCCCCATGTCTTCTGCTCACTCTCGACTGGGATACCGTTATCATGCTCGAGTTTTAAGTCGCCTGAAATAACAACCTGACCTTGTGGTGTCGTAATAGATATTCCCATAGAGGCAGGAATAGAATGTGTTACAGGGAAAAACTTCACCTTTGTCTTGCCAAGAGTCACGCTATCTCCGGGCTTCACAATATTGATTTCCGGTGCTGGAACATCTGGATATTCCTCTTGTCGTTTCTTAATCATGACGCTGGTAAGCTCCTGTGTATAGATTGGTGGTGTACCGAATCGTGGAAGGATGAATGGTATACCGCCTATATGATCGAGGTGACCATGTGTAATGATGACGGCACGTATACGATCTTGATTTTTTTCGAGGTATTTAGTATTGGGAATGAGATAATCAACACCTTGATTTTCGCCTTCAGATACAAATTGGAATCCTGCATCGAAGATAAGAATGTCGCCATTGGCTTCGACAACAAGCATATTACGCCCAACTTCTTCCGCACCGCCGAGTGGAATAATACGTATAGCGTCTGTCCCTATTTGTTCAGGGAAATAATCCGCTACTTTTTTTGTTACACGTGGTCGAGCAGTCGGCCGATGTAAAAGTCGTTGGATACGGCGTACTGCGCTACCTGGGCGATTCCCACCGCGCTCATGTCGTCCACTTGAAGAACGACCTCCTGTTGGTGGGCGTCCTCGTTCGACTCGTGGTTTATTTTTTGAAGTCACCGGGTGCGATCTTCCTGTTATATGTTCACTAGCCTTTGGTTCTCGTGGTGATGCGGGAGCCGGTGCTGGTGCTGGTGAAGTATTCATGATTTTAATTTAGTTAATAGGGCTTATAAGTGGTAAAAAACATATTCTGAAACCCGTATGAAAATAATTTATTTCTTTTTTTGAACAAAGAACGGCCACACAGCGTCGGTCGAACGATACCAAGTAGCTATGGTCGCAAAACGGTCAGCAGGAGAGGTAATTTGAGGAAGCTCAACACCATATAAATTTTTTGGAATAGCATACGTGAAGCTGGGGGCATAAATAAATACAGCGGGATATTCACTTGCAATTGTATCCTCAATTTTTTGCAAGTCTGCAGTGCGTGCAACAGGATCTAGATTAGTACGCACCTTTTCGAGAAGACTATCCACGGTTTTGTTTGCATAGAGAGCAATATTCAGACCGGGATCATTACGTTCATGTGAATCCCAGAAAGCATAAAGGTCTTGATCGCGTCCGATAACCATACCGTATAAGAGTGCTTCATACTTTCGCGGGCGAATAACATTCTGTGAGAGATCACCCGGTTCATACAATTCTATATTCACCGTAATACCGAGTTTCTCCCAGTCGACTCTTACTGCCGACGCGACACTCTTTAATTCCGGGACATTGCTTGTACGGATAGTGATAGCACCAAGAGTTTGCTTCGTTTTTTTATTTTCCCATACACGGGTATTACCGTTATAGCGCCATCCAGCATTCTCAAGTATGTTCGCCGCTTTAGCTGTTGGGTTGTCTGATTGTGGAATGGGGACCTGACGTATTTTCGTTCCTGGGGGAATGGGACCCATAATCGGCGTCGCATATCCACCAAGAACATTTTTTACTATCTGAGACCGATTGATAGCGAGTGATAGTGCTTTACGTACCTCTATGCGAGCATACACTTTATTTTGATTAGAGTTCCAGAAGACACCAAAGACACGAGCATAAGGAGTGGTATGTACGAAGGGAGTACTTACTCCATACGCGCTTTCGATAGAACCATTTGCAAGTGCAAGTGCAAGATCATTATTTCCCGCAAAGAATTTAAAATGTATTGTACTTAGATACGGACGTCCGAGTGCGTAGTATTTATTATCGCGAAGTTGTATGTCTTGGATAAGTCCTGAAGCATCACGTGAGAGAGAGGTAATAACGAACGGGCCAGAACTTACTGGGTTTGTTTCGAGATTACTAAATGGAAACTCTTCATTCGATATGCCTTGCCAGAGGTGCGCGGGAAGAATACCAAGTGTAGTGAGTCCAAGAAATGGGGTATACGGCTTTGTCAATGTGAATTTGACTGTGCGTTGATCGATAGCCTGCACACTTACTCCGGACCAGTTTGCATACTCGGGACTCTTAAGTCCAGTATCCTGCGCTTTTTGTACCGTAAAGACAACATCGGAAGAAGAAATAGGAGTTTCATCAGAAAAACGAATATTTTTCTTTAAAATGAAAGTATATGTTTTTCCATCTGGAGACACAGAATAGCTTTTTGCGAGTACTGGCACTAAAGATCCTGTACCAGAGATACCCATAAGCCCCGCATAGGTCAATTTTGTGAGGTCGCGATCAGCATCAGTTATAGCAAGGAGTGGATTGATAAAGCGTGGGGAACCGATGATTCCTTCGGTGAGAGATCCACCATACGCAGGCACTTGCACTAAAAGTGATTGTTCCAGTGTATAAAGGCCTGTAAACGATGCAATTATAAGAAATACAGCAAGAATATAAAATATAATCCGGTCACCGGCACGAAGTCTTCGTACTTGGTCAGAAATACTTTCAAATATTTTCAATGTTTGATAACGCGTAAGTCTCTCAGAGAGAAATGAGAGGTATGCTTTTATTTTAGATCGAAGAGTTACTTTATTGCTAGGAATGGGATTCGTTTCCATATCTACAGGTACTTAGGATTGACGTCATAATGAGATTATGACGCATTACACTATGAATGATATTCAGTATACTCGTTATTTATAATAGTTTTATGATCCTGCCAGAAGGAAGTTCAATATTGCTGCAAGTACAAGGAGTATTGCGATACCAATAGACATGTAAAATAGAAATTTCTCGGCGCCTCGGCGCTTGTAGAAAGTTGACGCAAAATTATCACCTCCAAATGCTCCACCGAGAGTTGAACCACGTTGTTGAAGTACGATACCGATAACGAGGAGTATCGAGAGAATAATTTCTGCGTAGGGCAGTGACGATATAAATGCCTCCATCTGTGAATTCGATAGTAGCACAACAAACGTTCGTGTTGCAAGTGTACAGAATTGTGCTATTGACAACAGTTTTTTCAGCAGAAAATACCTTTTATTCTTATTACCGCACCATACTTAGTTTTTGGAGGGTTATTTTATTTATTGAAATGATAAATCAAGTATTTTTCTAAAACGTTTGATGTTCGGGTAGTATCGTATTATACTCTTGCTACTCGGATGTATTATTCATTTATATAAAGGACATATATGACGAAAAAGTTGGCATTCAAGCCGCTCGGCGATCGTGTTGTCGTAAAGCCTTCTTTAGCGAGTGCAGAGAAGAAACTTGCTTCCGGCATCATCATTCCGGAGTCGGCAAATAAAGAGAAACTTTTTACCGGTACTGTTGTCGCGGTAGGCGACGGGAAGCGCACTGAATCAGGTGAACGTTTTCCACTTGAAGTAACAGTGGGCGATAATGTTGTTTTTAAGAAACCATGGGATGAACCACTCAAAGTGGACGGTGTGGAGTATTACGTACTTAGTGAGTCTGATATCAGTCTTATTCAACTTTAATTTAGTGTATGGCAAAACAGATAGTATTCGCTGAAGAAGCGCGCAAGAAAATTGCAAATGGTATTACTCAAGCAGCTCGTGCAGTAAAGGTGACCCTCGGTCCGCGTGGGAGAAATGTTGTACTCGAAAAGAGTTACGGTGGCCCACGCATCACTAATGATGGTGTTTCCATTGCAAAGGAGATTTCACTCAAGGACCGATTCGAAAATATGGGTGCGGAAATAGTGAAGGAAGTTGCAAATAAAACTAACGATACTGCTGGTGATGGTACGACAACATCGGTCGTCCTCCTTGAAGCACTCGTTAAAGAAGGTCTTTCGCGTGTGATGAAAGGAGCAAACGCTATGGCAATTCGTAGCGGTATGGAAAAAGCGAAAGGTGCTGCACTTTCTGAACTTAAAAAATTCACAAAGCCAATTTCCAGTAAATCTGAAGTAAAGCAAGTTGCCTCAATTTCCGCTGAGAGTGAAGAACTTGGCGCTATTATAGCCGAGGCAGTGGATAAGGTTGGCAAAAATGGTGTTGTCACAGTTGAAGAGTCTCAAGGTATGGAACTTTCCTACGATGTTGTTGAAGGGCTTCAACTTGATAAAGGATATGTATCGGCGTACATGATCTCAAATCCTGAGCGAATGGAAGCCGAAATGAAAGATGCACACATTCTTCTTACTGATAAGAAAATAGGAAATGTACAGGAAGTGCTCCCACTTCTTGAAAAAATTGCACAATCGGGGAAGAAAGAACTCGTCATCATTGCAGATGATATTGAAGGTGATGCTCTCGCGACATTCGTAGTGAATAAGCTTCGAGGTACCTTTAATGTACTTGCGATAAAGGCACCGGGTTATGGTGATAGAAAGAAAGAATTTCTTGCTGACATCGCAACTGTTGTCGGTGGGCAGGTTATTTCTGATGAAGTCGGCATCACATTTGAAAATGCGGAAATCTCTATGCTTGGGAAAGCATCACGTGTTATTTCTACAAAGGACACAACAACCATTGTTGGTGGAAAGGGAAAGAAAGCGGATATCACTGAGCGTGTTACCCAACTAAAGACACAGATGGATCTTTCGGAGAGTAAATTCGATAAAGAGAAACTTGCCGAACGCATCGCGAAACTATCTGGTGGTGTTGCCGTTATTTCAGTTGGAGCGGCAACCGAAACAGAGATGAAATATTTGAAGGATAAGATTGATGACGCAGTAAAAGCTACAAAATCCTCAATTGAGGAGGGTATCGTTCCTGGAGGTGGCGCAACATTTGCAAAAATTGCAAAAAAGCTTGCTACAAGTACTCATAAAATGAGTTCAGATGAGAAATTAGGCTTCGACATTGTCGTTGATGCTCTCTCAGTGCCACTCGCACAAATTGCCATTAATGCAGGTAAAGATGAAGCTATAACTATTGTAGCTAAGGTACAAAATGGGAAAGTAAATGCTGGGTATGATGCAGTTGCAGATAAGTTTATCGATGACATGTTGGTCGCAGGAATCGTAGATCCTGCAAAAATGTTGCGTATGACTATTGAAAACTCCATTTCTGCGGCAGCGATACTTCTCACCACAGAAGTGGCCATTGCAGATATACCGGAACCGAAGAAGGATATGGGAACTCCTGGTGGAATGGGTGGCGGTATGGAAGGAATGGGATTCTAGGGCAGTAGAGAATAATATAAAAAAACAGCCGAATGAAATTTCGGCTGTTTTTTATATTGGCGTCACCTATAGAGGTGGTTGTTCATTATAAGCAATGATATTCCAACCATGAGTTGCTGAAAGAGATTTCCATGGATGCCACTCACAAATAGTAACGGTTGCGTTATCTGCCTCGTTGAAAAATGATAATTTTATATAATCACTCGCATGGAGTTGCTCACGATAAAGGAGATACGCGATAAACATTTTAAGAAAAACACCATGGGTCACAACACATGTCTCGTGTGTTGTGTTTCGCTCGAGCCATTTCAAACATTTTTGAGCACGATTCTTAAGATCTATAAAGTTCTCTTCATCTGAGAAACGATAATCATCTTTATGATATTGTTTGTCCATTTCATCAGTAATGCGAATGACGATGGGATTGTCAGTTTTTTTACCAATGACTTCAGAAGGATTTTTTCTCTCAACGAGAAGTGACGAGAGTATAATTGGTTTGTGTAGATGTGTATTAATAATATGTGCTGTTTCTTGAGTACGCCTATAAGGACTCACCAGAATGCGTTGTATGGGGAATTGCTCAAGGTATTTCCCAGCACTATCAGCTTGTTCTTTTCCTTTTTTTGATAAACTTCCTTCTTTTCCTTGTCGGATGTGTTGGGCATTCAATAAGGTCTCACCATGTCGTACGATATAGAATCTGCGCGGTCGCATAAACCATAAAAAGATAATAATCAAAAGAATGCTTCCTATAATTGGAAGGAATACAGGATAATAAGTCACCACCAAAGAAACTGACTCTGCAATAAAAGAAAACATAAGTAAGGTTAAGTATAACCGATGCTTGGTAGTAATAGGTGCTTGACAGGCATTAGGGATATAGGTAAGATACTTACGTATTTATGTCTACACGTACCGTTGCTATAGAAAATATGCTTGAGGCGTGGCATGCCTTTGCGCGCACGACGTGCGCCCAACACACAAAGTGTTCAACTTCGTGTCCGTTCACAACAGTGCAATGGCTTGCTCTTAGTGCTATTAAGAATAAAGAGGTATCCTCCGTCACGGAGATTAAAAAAATATTGTCTATTTCAAGTAGTGCCGCAACACAGCTTGTGAATGAACTTGTGAAGAAGGGGAGTGTCACTAAGTGTGCCGATCCAGATGACGGTCGTACCACTCGTTTAGCACTTTCATCCTCAGCACATAGAGATCTTGCACGTATGCATTCAATTATGTTGAAAAGGTTCACTAAGCGCTTCTCTGTGCTTACTGATCGAGAATTTACAACGTATATGCGTTTGCAGTTAAAACTTATTAAAAAGTCAAAAAAATAATTTTATGATTGATGGTATGAACGATGGACACCAAGAAACTTATTTTACGCGTATGCCAAAACGTTTCATTGCCATTGGGGTTATACTTTTAGTACTTGGTGCAATAGCAGGCTTCAACCTTTTTTCAAAGACACCTCCTCCTATATTAAACACATTAGTACAGACGCCACAGGTACAGGTAACTTCGGTTGGAAATCTTTCATCAGCTATTGATCCTCTATCAGTAACCGGTACGGTTACATCGTTAACGCAAGCGACTATTCTTGCACAGACATCAGGACAGATAACTTCACTTCCTTATTCTCTCGGCAGTACAGTGAGAGTTGGAAGTATCATTGCAACCTTTGAGAATGCCAGCCAAAAAGCAATTGTATTACAAACTGAAGGAGTATATGACTCAGCACGCGCGATGCGGAATCGTGTTGTTGGTAATAACAGCAAGAACACAACGGAAACTTTAATTACAACACTTACAAGTGCGTATGCTGCCATTGATGACGCGGTACATACGCGCTCCGATGCGCTCTTTACAAATCCTAAGACGAATCCACAACTCGTCATTATTGTGCCGGATAATACACTTGTCATAAAGGTGAAGGCTGAACGGTTGGCACTTGAAGAGAGTATTGCAAAAGCTCGTGGACTCGCAAATTCAGCAACGGTAGATACCGTTACGGCGCGTAGTGTCCAAATGGCAGTGTACGTAAAACAAGTGGTTACTTTCCTCGATAATCTTATACAAGCAGTCAACGAGACACCATTTTCGCAGAGTACGCCAGCTACCACACTTGCGTCCTATCAAGCATCACTTGCTGCAGCACGTTCAGAAGTTATCGCTGCACTGGCGAACATTACGAATGCTAAAAATGCCTATGATTCAAATGATTTGAACTCTGCAAATGCTGCGGTAAAACAAGCTCGAGGTGCTCTCGATGCTGCCGAAGCAAATCTTGGGAAAACTATTGTGCGAAGTCCTGTAAATGGAACCATTGTAACGCTACCGATAACACTTGGAGATTACGCCCCAATGAATTCTTTGATTGCAACGGTCTCGAATCCGCACACACTCTACATTAAAACTGATGTGACTTCTGATGACGCTCGTACTCTCACCGTGGGAGAAAAAGTAATGATAGACAATACTATCCAAGGGAATATCACATTCATTGCTCCCGCTCTTGATCCATCGACTGGAAAAATTAGAGTAAAGATAGGTATTACAGGAAACAGTCGCACCATTGTTAATGGTAAAACAGTTTCACTTTCTCTTGCTCGTGTGACAATACCAAATACAACTATGTCTACCACCATTACCATTCCAATAATTGCTACAAAAATTCTACCAATTGGTCCAGCGGTATTTACTGTCTCAACGAGCTCCACTCTTTCTGTACACCCTATAAAACTTGGTACCATTCTTGGTAACCGAGTGACTGTAGTATCAGGACTCACGCCGGATATGTTGATTGTGACTGATGCTCGCGGTCTCGCGTCAGGACAAACAGTTATTGTTGCAACGTCAACCACTCTTTAGCATATGTTGTGGCTCTGGCATTTTTTTCTTGAGAAGCGACAGTTCAGTTATCTACTGCTCGCAATATTACTTATCGCCGGTACCGGTGCACTTATACAGATACCGAAGGAAAATACACCATCCATCGTCATTCCTAGTGGTTTTATTATAACGACCCTACCGGGTGCTTCGGCGTCCGACATGGAAACATTAGTTACGGATAAGCTCGAGAATCAAATTTCAGGTGTAGCCAATATTGATACCCTTACTTCAAGGTCAGCTGATGGAGTGTCACAGATAACGGCACAATTTACCGCAAATGCTGACGTTAATCAGTCCATTCAAGACTTACGAGACGCCGTTTCAAAAGCAGTACCGGATTTGCCAAAAGATGCCTCTACGCCACAAGTACTAAAAATAAACCTTAGCGATCAACCGGTTATCGTTGCCTCCATTTCAGGTGATATGCCAGCAACCGCGTTCTCAACACTCGGCAAAACACTCTCTGATGACCTTACAAATATCTCAGGAGTTTCAAAGGTAAATGTATCAGGTGTACCAAACCAACAAGTGACAATTATTGTTCGCAAAGAAGCGCTCGCGCAGTACGGGCTCTCTCTTGCACAAGTGGTGGGTGCAGTAAGTGCAAGTAATGTCGCTCTTCCTGCTGGAAGTATTTCTATAGATGGCGTTAATTACGATGTCAGCTTTAAAGGCAATATTACCGACTTAAATCAGATAGAAGATATAACTATCGGACAACAGAATGGTTCACCAATCTATTTGCGTGATATTGCTCAGATAGCTAATGGCCTTGCACCCGCGACAACGTACTCGCGTCTTTCTATCGCTGGTGCTCCGAGTCAGCAGGCTATTGCGCTTACGGTATATCGCCAATCTGGAGCAAGCATTGCCGGCACTGCAAACGCAGTACGAGAAAAGCTCGATAGTCTGAAATCAACGACCTTGAAGGGGCTTGAAGTATTTATTCCTCCCGCAACTGATCAAGGTGCTCAGATTGCCAAACAACTAGGGGACCTCACTAAAACGGGGTTCATCACGGTCGCTCTTGTTGTTCTTGTTCTTTTCCTCACCATTGGTTGGCGTGAGTCTCTCATTGCAGCAATTTCTATTCCTATTTCATTTCTCATTGCCTTTCTTGGTCTTTATCTGACCGGTAATACACTCAATTTCATTTCGCTTTTTGCACTTATTCTTGCCGTCGGGATTCTTGTCGATTCGGGTATTGTTGTAACCGAGGCAATTCACGCTCGTACAAAAATATATAAAACGCCACTTGAGGCTGTCTACGCATCATTATCTGATTATGCCTGGCCACTCATCGCTGGAACTATGGCGACAGTTGCAGTGTTTATTCCACTTTTCTTTATTCGGGGCATTGTAGGAAAGTTTATCGCGGGTATCCCCTATACACTTATTTTTGTCCTTATTGCATCTATTTTTGTAGCTCTTGGAGTAGTACCTCTTATTGCGCTTTTATTTACACAAAAGAAACAAGACCGACTTGCACTTTTACAGGATAAGTACACAAGTCGAATTACCGCATGGTACAAACGATTTTTGCATCGTCTTCTTGAAAATACTCGAGCACAAAAATGGTTTATATGGGGACTTGGGGCTCTTTTCATGTTGTCTCTCTTATTGCCAATTTCAGGATTTGTAAAAACGGTTTTCTTCCCTCAAAGCAATCAGGATTTTGTGTTTGTTAACATCAAGACACCAGTTGGTACAACGCTCGCTCGTACGGATTTCGTCGCACGGGAAATTGAAGAACTTTTATATGTAGATCCAGATATTTCTTCCTTTCAAACAACCGTAGGACAGAGTTCATCACTTTCCGGTAGAGGTGGTATGGGTCAAAGAAGTATTTCAAATAGTAATCAGGCAAATATTACAGTGAATTTACCGATTGACCGCACAAAAACAAGTACTGAAGTTGTGAGTGATCTTGAGAGTCGTTTATCAGTTGTAAAAGATGCACAGGTACAAGTATTACAAGCATCTAATGGTCCTCCGAGTGGTCCACCAATTCAAATACGTTTCGAAGGGGACAATCTTAACACTATTATCGCAGCGGCTGACCGTGGTCGTGAAATGCTTTCCAGCATTCCAAATGTGATAAATATTACTTCAAGTACCCAAAATAATGGTACACAATTTGATCTCACTATTAACCGTGCCAAAGCTGCTATGGTGGGCGTTACGACGGCGCAAGTGGCACAAACGTTGCGCGTAGCGGTACACGGAGTAACGGCAACAACTATCACTGTTCCCGGTAAAGATATTGATGTAGTTGTGAAGCTGAATTTGAATACAGCTTATAGTGACCCGAGCAACACTACCCAAACCACTATCGACAGTATTAAGAATCTTACGGTACCGGGAATAAAAGGTCCTGTATTGCTTGGTTCTATTCTTTCTGAATCACTCGGGCAGGCAAATGCAAGTATCGCGCATTACAACAAAGTACGCGAAGAAACAGTGTCCGCTTATCCAGATTCAAAAACAACTACAACAGCGGTTGTAGCTAAATTCCAGAAGCGTATAGGGGAGCTCAATTTACCTAGTAGCGTTACGGTTGCCTATGGCGGTGAAGCACAAGACATCAGCCAGTCATTTACCGACATGTTTGTTGCGCTCATTGCAGGTCTTGTGTTCATGTTCATGATTCTTATCATTTCATTCAATTCATTCCGTCACACCTTACATCTGCTTGTCATTGTACCGTTGTCTTTAATTGGAGTACTTGATGGCCTCGCCCTTACCGGACAACCAGTTTCATTTTCTGCTCTACTTGGGGTTATCGCCCTTGGTGGGGTTATCATTAACCACGCCATCATTCTCATGGATTCAATGATTCGGCATCTTCATGCGGAACCCCAGAAGCCTTTAGTTGATATAGTGGTGGATTCTGCAGCAACTCGTTTGCGTCCCATCGTTCTTACGACCATCGCAACAGTCATAGGTATGATTCCGCTCTCGCTTACCAATGCAATGTGGGGACCACTAGCTTACTCGATTATGTTTGGACTTACTTTTGCCATTATCCTCACTCTCGCACTTGTGCCGGTCCTCTTTTATCGTTCACAATATCGAGATAGACAACGGGTATCTATTGAGTAGGTGCTACTATGGTTTATATGAGTTCCAAGACGCTTATTTGGGGCGGTATGATTGTCGGTTCCACTATCGGAAGTACTATTCCATATTTTTGGGGCGGTGGATTTTTTTCTTACTCAATTTGGGGTGCTGTCGGTGGTTTTATAGGTATTTGGGCAGGTTATAAATTAGCAAAAATGACAGGCGCCTTATAACGGTGTATCTCTGCTATATATAGTGTTTTTGCACAAATATTTCATACAAACAAGTAGAAAGAGTCTATACTTGTCTGTAGGCAGGGCGTTTGCAAAAGTAATCTCTACAGTATGAAATCTATTCACATCATATCGTTTATTCTCGTTATCCTAGGTGGCCTCAACTGGGGACTTATTGCTCTTGGTGATTTTGTCGGTAGTAATTGGAATGTGGTAAACCTCATTCTAAAATCAACGCCAACAACTGAAGCCATTGTATATCTACTCATTGGTCTTGGCACTCTTGTTCTCCTCTTTACCCACAAGAAGGGTTGCGATGTGTGCAGTACTAAAAGTGTACAGGGTACAAGCCAGAAAACAGATGCTCCTATGGGAATGTAACTTCAGAATCTCAAGTAAAAACGCCGGTTTAATCCGGCGTTTTGTCGTTTGATAGTAAGATACTGAAATATTTGTATAGGAAAGTTAATAAAATAGGCGCAGAAACTCTGTTTCTGCGCCTATAGGTATCGCATTAAAAATGCGAAGAAAGTTCTTCTTGACTGGTGCCGATCTCCTCGAGAGAAAGATACCCTTTTATTCTCACTTTGTTCATTTTTCCGATAAAAAAATTGGATCGTGTCGGGTCACTGCGAAGAAATCCAATCCATTTTCGAGCATCGCTTTCGTGACCTCTCGTTCTCAGTTTGAGAAGTTCCTTTCGGCTGGTGCCGATATCAGTCAGGGTGAGTCCACCTTTATGTATCTCTTTATGCAAGAGACAGATGAACCTATTATACTGCCCAGTACCGTCTCGCAGTATTTTTAGCCATTTAGTGGCTTTTCGTTTGTGTTCTTTTTTTGTCACTTTCTTTCCTTTCAAATTTTTCAATGAACAAGTCTCATTACGCTCAAGAGCTCAATGGGAATATCTACATGTATAGTATATTTATATGTAGTTGTCAACCTATACTTCTCTACTACTTTGAGTAGGGAAGGAGAGGTTATGCACAAGGTCTATTGACGAATAGGCTATAGGGGTATATGCTATGTAGCAAGGTCGATTGTAATCAAAATATATAAAATTATGATAGATCAAAAACTCAAAAAAAGAGCTATTCATCGGATAAAGATTATACGTGGTCAGCTTGATGGCCTTATGAAAGCAATTGAGACTGAAGTGTATTGTCCTGATCTTTTGGAGCAATCACTTTCAATTCAACGGTCTCTCAAAAGTCTTGATGCTTTCATCCTAGAAAATCATCTACGTACTCACGTACAACATCAGATGCAAAAAAGTAGTGGCAATAAGGAAAAAACGGTAAAAGAGTTAATCAGGATATATACTTTATCGAATAAATAATCATTAGAAGATTTTAAAAATATATTTATGGACTATGGATATAAACGAGAAATTCAGCTTTCCTTTAAGGAGGCAGTAGAAAAAACAAAAGATGAGCTTATGAAGGAAGAATTCGGTGTTCTCACTGAGATTGATGTTAAAGCAACCCTTAAAAAGAAGCTTGATGTTGATTATGATGAATACCTTATTCTTGGTGCTTGCAATCCGCCATTTGCTCTCAAAGCACTTCAGGCAGAGAAAGATATTGGTCTACTCTTGCCTTGCAATGTGATTGTTTTTGAAGAAGGGGGAGGTGTCTTTGTGTCAGCGATACTTCCGACAGTAGCGATGGGAGTCGTTGACGCGCCTTCTCTCGCTGATGTTGCGCAGACAGTAGAAAAGAAACTTAAAAAAGTTATTGATAGTGTGTAATAGTTCTAGGAACTAATTGATTAGTATAATAATAAATTTATTATGGATGGATGGACAGGTACAGGAAGTGTTTTCGGTTTACTAGGAGGAGGCATTATGATGATTCTCTTTTGGGCGTTACTTATTGCTTTCATAGTATGGATTGTACGTAGAATGAGTGATACACATTCAAATTCTGATTTACAGCCGATTGATATACTAAAAAAACGGTATGCAAAAGGCGAGATTGATAAAGAAGAATTTGAATCAAAGAAAAAGGATCTCATATCCTCATAAAATGAATAGCCTTGAAGAAAATTTATAAGTACTTATATGGAAAATATGGATGACAATCAAATAAGTAGTAGTGCGAAAAAGTGGCTTGTTATGACTGCTTTCGTTTTGTTTTCCATCTTATTGGTGGGAGCTTTCTATTTGCTCACAACACCTGGAGGGACCGTTAACTTGGTCTTTGCCTATGTTGTGGGGCTCTCAATGATTGTATTGCCATGTACACTACCCCTTGCTTTTGTGATCGTACCACTTGCAATGGGCAAGGGTCCTAAAAGAGGTCTTTTGATGGCCATATTTTTCGGTCTGGGACTTGCCATCACTCTTTCTCTTTATGGACTTTTCGTAGCATTGGTTGGTAAATCACTTGGTCTTGATCAAGCAATTGGAAGTGCTGGGATAGTAAGTAAAATATTGTTTATTATCGGCGGACTATCAGCATTCATCTTCGGTCTTTCAGAATTGAATTTGATTAACTTTAAGATGCCTACCTATAAAGGTTCTTATCCTGATTTCATTCAGAAACAGGGAGATTATCTTAAATCATTCTTCCTTGGACTTTTCTTAGGTAATGCTGGTGTTGGATGCCCAAACCCACTCTTCTATGTTCTCTTAGGGGACATTGCTGTAGTTGGAAATGTTGGTAATGGTTGGCTTCTTGGATTTGTCCATGGTGTAGGACGAGCAACTCCTTTAATCTTCCTGGTCATACTAGGTATTCTTGGTGTGAATGCAGTGGGCAGTATTGCTAAAAAGACTGCCGTGGTAACAAAGTGGACTGGTATCAGCCTCATTGTGCTTGGCGCTGGTATATTCATTATGGGTACTTCCCATCAATGGTATGAAAATTCGGCCTTTCACAAGGGATGGAATCAGATTGTTTTGACGACAACTGGAGGAAGTAA
>QIHK01000007.1 GCA_003230945.1 Candidatus Kaiserbacteria bacterium | reverse complement strand
TTACTCACTGAGTATGAAAAAATACAAACACATTTTTTTTGATATGGACGGGACCATAACCCGAGCGAAATCACTCATAACGCCCGAAATGCATGAAGTACTTGAATCACTTATTGATTCCGGTAGAGATATGATAATTGTCTCAGGGCAGACACAAGAAAATATTGCTAAACAAACACAGCTTCAAACCTATTACCTGTGTCAAAATGGAAATCATGCACTCAACACAAGAACAAAAGAGGAATATTGGAAACATATACTTTCACCAGAATCTCGCGTGGAGATAGAAGGTCATGTTCAAGCTATCCCAAGAGATTGGGAGGTACGCGATGAGAATGATTTATTAGAAGATCGTGGTTCGCAGATTTCCTATTCACTTTTAGGTCATCATGAGGACATTGTAAAAAAAGAGGCTTTTGATCCTGATTGTAGTAGACGTGAAAAAATACTTATAGAGTATCCATTAGTTTCTAATTCTGTAGAAGTGAAGATTGGTGGAACAACAACTCTCGATTATTTTGAGAAGGGTATGCATAAAGGTCATAATGTTTCAGAATTTATTACACTGTCTGGCTGGGAAAGCGATGAGTGTGTCTACATCGGTGACATGCTTTCCCCAGGTGGTAATGATGAAACGGTGGTAGGTGTCATTGATACAAAATCTGTTGCAACGCTCGCAGAAACACTCGCCTACGTAAAATCACTGCTTACCAGTCCACTAATTTAGTATTGTTTATATGGCACTCTTCACTGGGAAAGGGGATGACGGCACTACTAAAGTTTTTGGTTGTGATCAACAGAGAATATCAAAATCATCTGAACTTCCGGAAGCACTTGGCGCACTTGATGAACTCAATACGTTTATAGGATTTGTAAAACTACGTGCGATGAATGACTCGCGTATATGCGATATTTTACACAATACTCAAGAACAACTTTTTATTGTACAGGCAGAAATTGCCGGAGCGGATAAACATCTCGAAAGTAACACTGTTGAAAAAATTGAGACTATAGTAAACGATATAGAGAAAGAAATGCCACCTCTTAAAGGATTTTCAATTTCTGGAGGTTCAGAACTTTCAACACTTCTTGATGTATTACGAACAATGACGCGTCGAGCAGAGCGTACACTTATTTGTGTTGAGAATGCCAAGCTCTGTGAGCTCACTCAGCTTACAAAAGCGTATATGAATCGGCTCTCATCTCTCTTCTTCGCACTTGCACGTCAAACAAATGCAAGGTCTGGTATTTCCGAAGAAAATCCAAGATATTAAAACATTCTAAATATTTTTTAGTTCTTTTACTAAAAAGGTTATATATGAGGTCTGTACTATTGGGTGTTTACGTGATTTTTATGGTATAAAAATCTCGAACACACGTTCAAATCATGGCGGCCTTAGCTCAGCTGGTAGAGCACCTGGTTGTGGTCCAGGCGATCGTGGGTTCGAGTCCCACAGGTCGCCCCATTGTAAGTCATATAAAACACAATATCTTCATCGCATGAGAAGTATAGATGCGCATGTTATTATCCATCTTGTCCATGAAAAATCTCTTTCTCGGGGTGGTTGCTATTATACTCATCGGTATTGCGGGTTTAGTGTATCGCAATGCCGCCGAGCACCCGAGTCAACAAATTGCTTGCCCACTTGATGCTCTCGTTTGTCCCGATGGCACCTCTGTAGTGCGTACTGGTCCTTCTTGTACTTTCTCAGCATGTACATTTCCAAACGTTACTCTGAATCCTGTTGGCATTTCCTACGCGATTCCTGAAGGTTTTGCCTCAACGTCTATATCGAATGCAGCAACAATTGCATCGTATATATCAATCAGCACTTCAACAGAACCATCGAGTATCAGTATTCGTCGGTACCCAGTTGGAGCATCTTCAACCCCGCTTGAAACCATACAATCAACAGCTATCAGTGGTGCTTCTGGTGCTCCAGTATCCGTGACTAATTTTTCTTCAAAAGTGCTCGGTACTCACCGATTTACGGTAGTTTTGATTGAACGCTTTGAAGGTATTATTGATACTGCCTATTATCTCGCTCGTACAAATGACGTGATTCGTTTTGATGCTATCGATAGAGGTATTTCTTCGTGGACGAGTCCTTCTCTTGATGTCTCCGCTCTTCCGGCTCATTCGGCACTCTTAAAATTACTCGGATCCTTGCAAGGGCAATAGGAATAACGTTAGACTACAACTACTCATAAACTAACTTTGCTATGGATAATAATGTAATGCAGGATTTTTTTGGCAGTCGCTCTATTAAAATTGCAATTATTGGTGTTCTCACCGTTCTTGCTATTTTTCTTCTTGCAGAAACAATAACGGTAGTCCAGAATTTTGATCGTAGCGGAGTGCCAGCTACAGATACCATCATTGTAAACGGTAATGGACAAGCGATGATGCCACCAGATATCGCTCGAATTTCTTTTACTGTTAAAAATACGAGTGCGACTGTGGCAGATGCACAACAAACAACAACAAAACAAACAAATACTGCACTTGATTTCGTTAAGAAGCAGGGAATTGCCAGTAAGGATATAAAAACTCTTTCATATAATATTTCACCACAATATTCCTACGGTACTCCTTGTTTGAATAAAACATGTCCATCGTATCGAGGTACTCCAAAAATTACCGGCTATAATGTTTCTGAATCAATTCAAGTGACCGTGCACACACTCTCTAAAGTGGGGGAACTTCTTGGCGGACTTGGAAATCTCTCTGTACAAAATATTAGCGGTCCGTCATTCACACTTGCTGACCCAACCGCTGGTTATAATGCAGCGCGAGCCGATGCAATCTCGAAAGCAAAAGCACAAGCAACTCTTCTTGCAAAACAACTTGGTGTCCATCTCGGGAAGCTTGTTAATTTTAGTGAATCATCAGGTGGCTATAGATATCCTACGGCATACGGGCTAGGCGTAACTAGTTCGAAGTTAGCATCTACACCTCTCATTCCAACTGGTGAGAACACCTATCGTTCGTCCGTTTCGTTAACATATGAAATTCGTTAACGATAGAGAAAATATACTGTATATACAGCATATTTTTGTAGATTATATTTCAGTCAAAGACTGAAAGAAAAGATTTAAAATGCTACTTCGTGTAAGTTCTTGACGCATGTGTAGTGGCATACTATACTATTGACATCGAAAGCCCATAGGGCTTTTTTATTTACTAAACAACTTCTACATGATTTCACCATTGACGTATTTGAAACATGTGCGTGAGGAATTCACTCACATTGTTTGGCCGACGACACATACTGCCATTGCCCATACGCTTGTCGTCATACTCATTTCAATTGTAATTGCAATTATCGTTGGTGTACTTGACTATGTATTTGGGAATGTAGTAAGTCGTATCGTCGGTGCATAAGTATTCACAATATGAATGACACACAACATAATCATAACGAAGAGGTAATAGAAGAAGATATTCCCGAGGAAGTTGGAATGGCTGACATTGCACCTACGGTAAAGAAAAAGATTAAGGATGAGGTGGTTCTACGCGAGGAAGACGCGTGTTGGTACACCATTCATACGTATGCTGGATATGAGAACGCAGTAGAACGTAACTTGAGACAACGTATCGAATCGCTTGGTATGGAAAACAAGATTTTTGATGTAGTTGTTCCAGTCGAAAAAAAGATTCGTGTTAAAGCTGGTAAACGTGTTGTCGAAGAAGAGAAAATTTATCCGGGATATATTCTCGTTCGTATGATTGTGGATGATGATTCATGGTTTGTTGTTCGCAATACACCTCGAGTGACTGGTTTCGTTGGTAGTGGTAACACACCGGTTCCAATGGAACAGTCTGAAGTTGATTTACTCATGAAGCGTATGACAGCTGAAGCACCGAAACACCATATTGATCTTGTAAAAGATGACCCGGTAGTCATCTCTGATGGTCCCTTTAAGGATCTTGAAGGGAAGGTCGGTGCTATTGATGAAGCTCGTGGAAAGATAAAAATAATGGTCTCAATGTTCGGTCGTGAGACACCGGTCGAACTTGATTTTTTGCAAATCCGTAAACTCTAAGGTACAGTCCCTCACATATGGCTACTATCGTTAAAAAAATAAAACTTCAGATTTCAGGTGGCAGTGCAACTGCTGCTCCCCCAGTTGGTACGGTGCTTGGTCCCGCTGGCGTGAATATTGGACAGTTCGTGTCTCAATTTAATGAGGCAACGAAAGATAAAAAAGGAATTATTATTCCGGTGGAACTTTCGGTATATGATGATCATACTTTCAGCTTTATACTCAAAGTTTCTCCAATGTCGCGCCTTATTCTAAAAGCGCTTGGTATTGAGAAAGGTTCTGGTAAAGCTCCATTCCAGAAAGTAGGAACGCTTACTAAAGTGCAAGTTACAGATATCGCAAAAGAAAAAATGCCAGACTTGAATACTGAGAGTCAAGATGCCGCTGAGCGTATTGTGGCAGGCACTGCTCGCTCAATGGGTGTTGAAGTTAAATAGCTTTTTATAAAGCAAAAACGCGGCACACAGTGCCGCGTTTTTGCTTTATATATGTTTATCACGTAAGGTACGTGCGGATATAATATTCACTCAAATTCAAGACTAAGGAGGGTCTTATGAAGAAAGTAACAGTAGGTCATTGGGATAATAATCCCAATGAAGAAACATATCTGAAAACGGTATATGAAGTACTGACGCACGGTGATGTGAGGAGTACCAGAAACGGGAACACTCGAGCAATATTTGCTCAACAAATGCGTTTCAATCTACAGAAAGGTTTCCCGGCACCATCAACCAAGAAACTAGCTTTCAAATCTGTGCTTGCTGAGTTGCTCTGGTTTATTGAGGCAGGGAAACATTCAGTTATTCCGTACCGTCTCTCAATAAGTCGACTTAATCAATTAATGGGGCTTAAAGGGGATGCCTATAACCCATTATGGTCGCTCAATCAGGGAGATTTCCTTTATAAAAAGAAAGCTCAATTTCCTGATGACTGCGGAGTGATCTACGGGTCACAGTGGAGAAACTTCAATGGTGAGGGGTTGGATCAGTTGCAGAAAGTAATTTCAGCACTTAAGAACGATCCGTTTAGTCGTTATCATGTTATGACGGCTTGGAATCCGCTCAAAGTGGCTGACATGTGTTTACCGCCATGTCACATGAAGATGCAGTTCTTTGTACGACACTCGCGTCGCAAGTATGATCAAATGCACCTTGATCTTGCCATGGACCAACGGTCGTGTGACATGTTTCTCGGAGTTCCGTTTAACATTGCTTCGTATGCGATATTACTTCATATGGTTGCACAGTGTGTCTATATGGTTCCTGGTGAGCTCATTATCACGCTTAACGACTGCCATATCTACTCTGATCACTTAGAGCAGGTGCGCACACAGTTAGCGCGCGACACATTCAAGGCGCCTAAGTTGCATCTGAATCCGGACATAAGAGACATTGATGATTTCACTATGAATGATGTCGAAATACACGGGTACAAGTGCCAAGACCGCATTCAGGCAACGCTTTTGTAGCGTAAGAACAAAATAAAGCGACGGTATATACCGTCGCTTTTTCTTTCTCTGTAGTTGCTTTTTATAAAAGTCACGCGTACAGTTCTCCTGGATTGTACTAATCATACTTATGACAAAATAGGAGAATTCTAATGTTGAGAAATGGTGTTTTGCCAAAACAAATGCTTAAAGAGCTTTGTACACAAGGATATATCAAAGGAGTGAAAGAAAAATATATCAACCCCGCTTCAATAGATTTACCTCTTGCAAATGAAGCATATAGACTTGAAACTATTTTTTTACCACTACCTAGTGAAAAGGTGCGAGACCTTTTGCCACTTGTGGGAGCTACGCCACACGACTTCAGTAATCCGCTAGAAGTTGGTGTACCGTATTTGATTCGTGTCGCGGGAGAATGGAATCTCCCCAACGCCATATATGGGTACGCGAATCCAAAATCATCTATAGGAAGAAATGGGTTCTTTTGCAGAACGGTTGCCGACAGGGTTGATATGTACGAGACACTTACTGGTCCTGGTTGGTCAGGCGAAGTGTGGGTACTTGCACGCCCAGATTATTTTCCAGTATATCTTTGTGAAGGTCTCGCAATCTCACAAATGCGTTTTTTTGATGGAAAATCATTTCTTGATGATCTTCATACGGAAATAGAAATCAAAAAAACGGGACTACTCTTTAATGAGAATGGAAAGAAGTTATCATTATCAGAATCTCGTCGTCATGCCGATTCATTCTTATTGGCAGTACATGTGGGTAAAAAAATGGGATGGGAGTGTTTAGGTACACGTAAAATACTTGACCTGAACAAAAGTAACTTCTATGAACCTAACGATTTTTTTAGTCCAATATATGCAAAGAATGGAAAGTGTATTTTGCGTAAGGGTGGCTTCTATATTCTTACAACAAAGGAAAGAGTGATGGTTCCTCCTAATCTCTCCGCAGAACTACGTGCCATAGACGTACGTCTTGGCGAATTTCGGTCTCATACAGCTGGGTACATAGATCCTGGTTGGGGATTCGGTGCTAATGGGGAAGAACACGGAAGGCCGATTACTCTTGAAGTGATTCCGCAGGAAGATATGATTATACGAGATGGACAAACAATTGCTCGTCTTCGATATGAGTATATGAAAGAAATTCCGGAAACTATATATGATACCGCTGCATCACATTATACTGATCAATATGATGCAAGGTTATCAAAACACTTCAAAAAGATTACGTAACGGGTGTTTTTAGATAAATCCCACAATGGCATAGCCATTGTGGGATTTTTTCTTAGAAAAACTAAGATGCCATCTTAAACACCCTATCTTAGGAAGTCACTGTGCTTGTTTTAATACTGAGTGAAGATATTTCAATGATATGCCGTGCGTATCGCACAATACCAAAGTATTCATGGTTATTTCTGAGGTACAGCACCACGTTGTTTTTTCTATATTGAGCGAAGTTCCATCAGATATTCTAATAGCAGAATGCTTTCGGTGAGGCGATTGTTGCTGTTTATATAATTATTGATATTCTTTGTAAAGATTTAGAATATTGAAATATATGGGAGTTATAGAATGACTATAAATATTACTGGAATGGACGAATGTAATGAAAGTACTCAAGTTATGAAAAATAATACAAAGTATATTGTATTTGATGGTATGGATGGTTCTGGTAAAGGTACACAAATGAAACTTTTACAGGAAAAATTCAATACTAATACTGTATTTACTCGAGAACCAGGCGGGGCGCCACTTGCCGAGGAAATACGAAAAATTGTTCTGGACAATCCGCTTGCAAAGAATTCAACAGCACTTTTTCATTTTCTTAGTTTCTGGGCGGCACGAGAGGAATCTATATATAAACTTGTTATGCCGGCACTCCTCTCCGGTAAGCATGTATTTTCAGATCGAGGTGACTCATCTACTTTTGCATTTCAACTCTATGGTGAAGAATATAAACAAGAGTTATTTGAAATTTTTACTCTTGTACGAAAACTTGTTTTCTCTAGAGATGATAGACGCGACCCTGATCAGTACATTATATTTGACCTTCCACCCAAAGTAGCCCGTGAGCGTGTATTACAGGATGCAGATCGAAAAACAAATCATTTTGATACGCGCGATATCAGATATTACAAGCGGGTTCGTGAAGGTTTTTGTGCTTTTGAACATTTCGCTTCTGTGAAATTTATTGATGCAACACAGTCTCCTGAAGAGGTGCACAAAGTTGTTTTGAATGTATTGCATACTTTGAATGTAGATCCGTAATTATCTTGTTGTTATAGAGTCATCGACGTACCACCCAGTACGTCGATTTTTCATTTCTGATACACTGCTCGCATGGAATTTCCTTTTATAGAAAGAAATGATAAGGAAGTGTATAAGGCGCTTGTGGGTGAAGACATACGCGAGCGCGACGGTCTTGAACTTATACCGTCGGAAAATTATGTGTCACAAGCAGTAAAAGAAGCGCTCGCGTCATCGCTCACTAATAAATATGCAGAAGGGTATCCCGGGAAGCGTTACTACGGCGGGCAGGAATTTACAGATGCAGTAGAGACACTTGCCATTGAGCGTGCCAAGAAACTTTTTGGCGCTTCCTATGCCAATGTGCAACCACTGAGTGGCGCTAACGCAAATATCGCAATGTATTTTGCGCTCCTTGAGCCGGGTGACACAGTACTTGCCATGAACCTTTCGCATGGTGGGCACCTCACCCATGGGCACCCAGTAACATACCTCACCAAGATTTTTAATTTTGTGCATTACGGTATGAAAGATGTGGAAACTGGTGAGATTGATTATGACGAAATGCGCCGTGTCGCAAAAGAGAAAAAACCAAAGATTATACTCGCTGGTTTCTCTGCGTATCCGCGTGAGCTCAACTATGCGAAATTTGTGGAGATTGCACGGGAGGTTGGGGCGACGGCCGTTATGGATATCGCACACATCGCTGGACTCATTGCTGGCGGAGCAGTGAAGAATCCTTTTGACTATGGGTTTGATATATTGACAACAACCACACACAAAACATTACGTGGACCACGCGGAGGCATGATACTTATACGTGAAGACAGTACTCTTGCTGAGAAGATAGATAAAGCGGTATTTCCAGGGCTTCAGGGTGGCCCTCACATGAATAATATTGCTGCAAAGGCAGTGGCATTTGGCGAAGCGCTACAACCGAGTTTCAAAAAGTATGCACTACAAGTTATTGAAAACGCTCAAGCGATGGCGGAGGTCTTCTCTACAAATGGTGCACGCATGATTACTGGTGGCACTAGCAATCATTTAATACTTCTAGATGTATTTACATCGTTTGGTATCTCTGGCGGGGAAGCGGAGTCTTTACTTGATAGTGTTGGAATTACACTTAATAAAAATGTAATTGCAGATGACACTAGAAAACCAATGGACCCGTCAGGTATACGTTTCGGCACACCAGCACTAACTACGCGTGGATTTACAAGTATAGACGCTAAGCGTGTTGCCGAGATAATGATTAGTGTCTTAACTAAGCAAGACAGTACAGTGTTGGCTGGTGTTACAGATGAGGTTCGCACTCTTGCAATGCAGTATCCAATTCCGAAATCATTTGTTTAATTCTTGTTGTAACGAAGTATGACTACTTAATACACTCGTTGATTTTTTCATTTCTATACACTGTTTCTTAACTGTATGCACTCGTAGGAACAGTTGGTGCTCGGTGCGGAGGATGTTTTCCGGTCATTGGTCCACACCTTCACTTCGAAGTGCGATATATCCCCACATCGATTGGTCCAGAAGCTTATCCGATTGTCGACCCGTACGGTTGGGTTGGTGGTGGTACTGATCCGCTCTACAGTATCTCAGTAATCGCTCCAGCAAATCTCTGGAAGTAAACAAATCTCCGAAAAGAGTAGTCATCGTATCAAAAGATACGATGACTTTTTCTTTAGGGATAAATTTCTATACTTGCGAGGATTTGTTTGTACGTATCTTTATTTGGCGTAGGCATTCCAAATCCTGGATATTTAACAACTCGTCCTTCTAATACCGGATCGAGATATATTTTCCATAAATGATTACTTTTGTACATAAATACATCGGAATATGAGGATCCTTCTTGTGTATATCCGTATACTTCGACCCCTTGTAAACCATTGAGTGTTTTTTGGTCAACAGTCATCATTGAATCATTACTAGTTGGAGGAATTTCTTTCGGATACGGGCCGGTAAATATTTTGTTTATATCGGGTTGTGAAGGGTCACTCACAATAATAATTGCAACGTACACAGCGTGGTTTTTTGGGTCGGTGACATGGATAATCGAATATCCATTATTGTCTTGTTTATCGACAGCAAGTGCCGGCGGATATTCGAAAGAAAGTCCACTCGCGTTGTCTTTATATATATGCCATCTTGCATTCATAACTGTCGTCGCCGACCCGTGCCGATCGCCCCCGACTGGAGCTCTAGGAGCATTTGCTGTGTTGAGTTTCCATATGACAAAACCACCAGTAATAAGTACTATAACGATTACAGCTATGAAAATTGTTTTTCGTTTCATATTTAATATCGTATCAAATCTATATTGATATGTGAGGTTATAATTGCAGACAGTATGTTAAAAATTTTGAAAACAAAGAGTAGTATTCCAAATCAACGTATTTCAGCTCTTGCAAAAAACATCCTATACCAAAAATAGTTGTGTAATCGAGTACGGCTGGACATATTACGTTATATGCTGTATTATTCTTGACAGAATTAACTTGAAATTAAAAAAGGAGAGTATCTTGTGATTGATACACAAACTACCACACCCACTAGTGTTCTAATTGTTTTAGAACTTTGGAAAGAAATTTTAACTTTTTCTCAAGTCCCACGCGCTGTAACACACAGAAATATATTGCTACTTGCAAAACGTGCGGACACATCTCTCTCTAAGACCTGTTTCCATACTATGATTAATTTATATGGAATACATTTTCACCTATGTGAGAGAGATGTGTCCGCATGGAACAGAATTGTTGCGACCGTGGAGGCATTTGAATATCGGCATAAATCTATAGCTGATGGTCTTCTCAAAAGTTTTGAAATAGTACGAATTAGCGCACCAGTGTTTGTTCCGGATGCTATTCGTAGTATTCAAATGTAAAATTACACCCCACATTGACCCATGGTCATGTGGGGTGTTTTATTGGTATGCTCGCAACTATGGAAGAACGAATAAAAAAGGTGATTAAAAAGACTCTCATCAAATTAGGTGCGAATGAGATTTCTTTTACTGTAGAACGCCCTGTTGAGTCGGCGTATGGCGACTACACTACAAATGTAGCAATGGTAGTTGCAAAGAAACTCGAGAAAAAACCACGAGAGCTTGCTGATGAACTTATAAAAATATTAAAGGATGAACTTCCTGAAGCTCAAAAAATAGAAGTTGCCGGTTCAGGATTCATTAATATTACTCTTACGCGTGACGCCATTAATCTACAAATAGCAGAAGCGGATGTAAAAGATGAGAATTGGGGAAAGGGGAATGCACAAACAGGGAAGCGAATAATGATCGAGTATTCAAATCCAAATGCATTCAAAGAGATGCATATTGGGCATCTCATGGGCTCTGTTATTGGCGAATCACTATCTAGGCTCATTGAGAATGCAGGTGCTGAGGTGATACGTGACACTTTTGGTGGTGATATCGGTCCAAATGTAGCTAAGACACTTTGGTCGCTTAGGAAGCGTGGAATGACGAATCTTAAAAATGTGCACCAGATTGGCGAGGCATATACAGAAGGCTCTCAAGCATATGAGACTGACCCAAAAGCAAAAGAGGAAATTGATGCACTTAATAAAGCTTTATATAAGGCAGAAGATCACGAACTCATGAAACTTTGGCGCGTGGGTCGTGATATATCTATGGAAGCATTCGAACGACTGTGGAAAATTTTTGGTACGAAGTTTGATTATACTTTTTTTGATAGTGATACCGCCGAAAGTGGGCTCCGTATAGTGCGTGAGGGACTTAAAAAAGGAATTTTTAAGGAAAGTAATGGCGCCATTATCTATGATGGAGAGGATAAAGAGGTGCATACGATGGTTTTTATTACTTCTCACGGAACGCCAACATACGAAGCAAAAGATATTGGCCTCTCATTTCTTAAAGAAGAACGTTGTATTTCCGACAAAATTATTATTGTCTCTGGTATTGAGCAAAAAGGTCGTTTTAAAACAGTACGTGCAGCTCTTGCCGATATAGCACCGAATATTGCAGAAAAGACTACGTATATTGCAAATGGTTTTCTGAAACTCAAGAGTGGCAAAATGTCTTCGCGTGAAGGAAATGTCATTACAGCGGAAGAACTTCTCCAAAAGGTTATTGAAAAAGCAAGTGAGAAAAATCCAGATTCTCTCATTGCCGAACAGGTGGCAGTCGGCGCTATTAAATTTATGATACTCAGACAGTCTCCCGGACAAGATATTATTTTTGACTTCGAACGGTCTCTTTCACTTACTGGTGACTCAGGTCCCTATATGCAATATGCACTTGTGCGTGCAAAGAAGATTCTGGCCTATGCATCTGGCGGAGAAGGTGACGTCATTCCAACAGAGCCATACGCTGTTGAGCGGGTAATAATGCATTTTCCGGAAATCGCCGATCGCGCGGCAAGAGAAATGGCTCCGAATCTTCTCGTTACTTATCTTCTTGAGCTTGCTGCTTCATGGAACTCTTTTTATGGAAGAGAACAAATACTTGGTTCACCAGAGGAAGCTTATAAACAACGAGTCGCTCGCGCATTTGCTCATACTATGACCAATGGACTCACTCTGCTCGGTATTCCAACGCCAGATAGAATGTAAAGTTGCCTTTTAAAGGTCGTTACGTTAGAGTCGATTTCAGGTTGCACAATTCCGTGAGCCATAGAAGGAGAATTAGAATGAGTTCTAAAAGAAAAGAACGGGGAGAGAATACTGTTCGTTGTATAGAGGAAGCAGCACGATTGCTCAATATGTCTATTGGGCAATTCTTCGCTTATGCAATGAATAAGGAGAATGAAAAACGTTCTCAAAATGATGAGAGCATGAGAGATCTGCTCTGCACCGGCAATCCGACCGAGATTGATAAACAAGCAAAACATGATGCTCTCCGATTTGGATTTCTGAAGGATGGTAATTTGGATTCCTCGTTTGTCATTTCTGGTTATTATATTAGGTGTGCGACAGGAGTCGTGAAGTCTCGAAAACTGAAAGGGTCGTATTCTCATCGTCGAGAATGCAGTGTACGTGCAAATTTTGCGCGCAGTTGAAGTATCCATATTGAACTTTTGTATAGAAGGTCACGGAAATCCGTGACCTTTTTATTTAATGATTTATTTAAGACTTTGATTTCTCGAGTAACAAGGATAGGATACGTATATCATGACTGAATCGAGATCGAAATCAGAGCTTGCTAAGCGTGAGGAGGAAGTTCTCGATTTCTGGGAGCGAGAAAATATCTTCAAAAAAACGCTCAAAAAGCCATCTCCAAAAGGTGAATTCATTTTCTATGAGGGTCCACCGACGGCTAATGGTAAGCCTGGGGTACACCATCTTGAAAGTCGTGCATTTAAAGATGCTTTTCCACGCTATAAGACTATGTGTGGTTATCGAGTTACTCGTCGAGCTGGATGGGATACCCATGGACTTCCAGTTGAAATTGAAATTGAAAAAAAACTTGGTTTTTCAGGAAAGTTAGATATTGAAAAATATGGCATTGCGGAATTTAACAAGAAATGTCACGAAAGTGTACTGACCTATATTGATTTGTGGGCGAAGTTTTCAAAGCGTATCGGCTATTGGACTGATTATGCAAAAGCATATTTCACTTTTGATGCGTCATATATGGAGACCGTATGGCATCTCTTCGCACATATCGCACACAGTGGGAGGCTCTTCAAGGATTATAAAATAGTCCCTTGGTGTCCACGGTGTGGTACAGGACTTTCTGCACATGAACTTGCACAAGGATATGCAGACGTAAAAGACCTTACGGTAAGCGCAAAATTCAAGGTGACGAATGCAAAAGAAAAACTCGGTATTTCAGGAGATGTGTATCTGCTTGCGTGGACAACAACACCATGGACGTTGCCTGGGAATATCGCTCTTGCTGTTGGTCCAAACATTCGTTACCAGATTGTCCAACGGGCTGATGGCTATGCTATAGCGGCAGCAGAACGTCTTGAAGATCTTGGTCTGCATGACGCAAATTGTAAACAGGAACTTAAAGGGAGTGCTCTTGTCGGGCTTACGTACGAACCACTCTATGGCTATGCAAAGAAACAAGCTTCAAAAAGTGAACAGTCAAAATTTGGGAAAGCATTTCAGGTATATCCGGCAGATTTTGTCACCACAGAAGATGGCACAGGTATTGTGCATACAGCCGTTATGTATGGCCAGGAAGATTTCGATCTTGGTACTGAGCTTGGCCTCCCTAAAGTTCATTTGGTGAATTCAGAAGGAAAGTTTATTGACGGCATAGGGTTTCTATCAGGACGTTATGTTAATGATGAGGAAGTTACTGTTGAGATTATTAAAGATCTCGCGAAACGTAATCTTTTGTTTGCTAAAAGTAAATATGTTCACAGTTATCCATTCTGTTGGCGTTGTAAGACACGACTCATCTACTACGCACGCGACTCATGGTACATTCGTATGCAAGATTTACGCGAAACACTTGTAGCGGAAAATAAAAATATACACTGGGAACCCGAATATATTCGTGATGGTCGTATGGGTGAATGGCTTTTGGGTGCAAAAGATTGGGCAATTTCTCGCGAACGGTATTGGGGTACCCCGCTACCTATTTGGCAGGATACTGAGTGCACTGAACAACTCATCATTGGTTCAATAGAGGAACTCAAAAAATATACAAAGAAAAGTGGTAATGAATTTTTCCTTATGCGACACGGTGAGTCCGAAGGGAATGAACAAGGATTCTACGATTCTGACGTCAATAAAAAGAATAGCCTTACGAAGAAAGGGCGCGCACAAGTAAAAAAAAGTGCGCGAGGTCTCAAAAAGAAAGGCATCACAAAAATTTATGCATCGCCCTTTTTGCGTACAAGAGAGACAGCAGAAATAGTTGCAGAAGTGTTAGGTTTTTCAAAAGAGAATATCATATACGATGATCGATTACGCGAAATTGGTTTTGGTAATTTGAGTGGCAAAAAAGAGGCACAAGATGAATTTTTGGCCTGGTGGAAATCACATACATACGAAGATCCTATTCCGGGAGGGGAGAGTTATTTTGAAGCAAAAAATAGATTTGGCTCGTTTATGTATGACATTGAACAGACTGTTACTGAAGAACAGATTCTTATTATTACGCACGGTGTTATGTTTGAGTCGGCTGAGATACTTACTGTTGGGGCAAATGCAAAAGAAGCAAATAATATTCTTACAACTTCTATAGATAGAACGCATCTTGCAGAAGTACGAAAACTTGATTTTATTCCGCTTCCCCATAATGAAAATTATGAACTTGATTTACATCGACCTTATATTGATAAAGTAATCCTTATTTCTAAAGAGGGAACTGAGCTCACGCGTATTCCTGAAGTTATGGATGTATGGTTTGACTCTGGTGCGATGCCTTTTGCTCAATCAGCGAAAGAGCGTGGTGATACGCCACTCAATATATTTCTAAATCGAGTGGCGTATCCGGCAGATTTTATTTCTGAAGCTATCGATCAAACACGTGGTTGGTTCTATACTTTGCTTGCTATTGGTACGCTTATGGGGCGTGAAAGAGCCTATAAGAATGTCATTTCACTTGGGCACCTACTTGATTCTGAGGGGCAAAAGATGAGTAAATCAAAAGGAAATGTCGTTGATCCATGGATTGAAATGGATAAATGGGGCGTCGATACAATGCGTTTTTGGATGTATAGCGTCTCACAAGCCGGCGATGTAAAGAATTATGACGAAAAAACAGTTCGTGAAGCAGCACGAGTGCTTTCTTGGCTCGATCATAGCGCAAAGTTTTATAGTTTATTTAAGAATGTGAAGCCAGTGAAAGGGAAGAAGACAATTCTTGATCAATGGATGTATGCACGAATGAGAGAAACGGTCTCTATTGTAACCGAGGCGATGGAAGTATATCGTCCTTTTGAAGCAACACGTGCTATTGGGAAATATACCGAAGATCTTTCGCAATGGTATGTGCGTCGCGCGCGTACTCGTGTACGAGCAGGTGATATAGCAGCACATGCAACGTTGCGCGAAGCAATACGTATTGCCTCTCTTCTGCTTGCACCGTTTACACCATTTTTATCTGAGCAAATCTTTAAACAAACGCGCAACAATCATGATCCAGAAAGTGTACATCTTGCTCCGTGGCCAAATACACGCGGAACATTTAGTTTACTCAACTTTTTCAGTACACCGGAAGATAGTACGTTGCTTGAAAATATGTCTCGTGTGCGTGCTCTCGCGTCAGAAGCTCTTCAAGCACGTCAAAAAGCTGCGATTAAGGTTCGTCAGCCACTGGCGAGACTTTTTATTCCAGGAGAACTATCAAAAGAATTCTCTGTATTGCTTGCTGAAGAAGTAAATGTGAAGAAGATTGTTACTGGGCATGACACGGTAGAAATTGATACTAAACTCTCAAGTGAACTTATAAAAGAAGCTGACGAACGAGAACTTGCACGTGCTGTCGCCGATGCGCGTAAAGCAGAAGGATTTTCGCCACAAGATATTGTACAGACACATATAAGACCAGAAGGGAAATATATGGTCGAAACATCGACTGGTACGGTGCATTTTGATCTCAGTAAAGATGCGACATAAATACAATACGCGCGGGATTATTCTTTTCCGAAAATTAACAGGAGAAGCCAATGAGTTTGTCACACTTCTTTCTCCGGAACTCGGGTTACTTAGGGCACGTGCACAAGGAGTCCGTCAATCCGGAGCAAAACTCTCGAGTGCTCTCGTTACTTTTGCAGAAAGTGATTTTATACTCGTGCGAGGGAAGGAAGGTTGGAGAGTAACAGGAGCTATTCTCGTAAATAATTGGTTCACATGTCTCTCTCTTCCGGCGTCACGAATGTGCGCCGCACGAATTTCAGGTTTACTTTTACGTCTTGTAGTTGGTGAAACTCTTGATAAGGATCTGTACCCAACCTTTTTAGAATTTCTTTCTGCTCTGCACACCTTTCCGGAAGAAATGCATGACGCTATTGAGATACTTGCCGCTCTACAGATACTCTCAGCACTTGGACTTGCTGAAGGGATGCTGTCTACGGAACGCATTCTTTTTTCAAAAGAGACACTATTGTTGTTGTCTAAAAATCGTGCGCGCTACATAGCGCGCATCAATAAGGGTATTGTTGCATCTGGGCTCTGAGTGTATCTGTTTCCCTTAAAAACTATACCTAAGAGTTAGTGAGTTTACATACAGTGCTCTACATTATTTTTGAGCGGATTCTTGTATACTACATACTATGCCTCTCTCACAGGATGATGATCGTTCATCGCTCGGACGAGCTCAAAGTCGACTCTATTCTTCGAATACTAAAAATGTAACGACATATACACCACTTGAATCAGCGGGAGCGCATCGCGTGGAACACCAATGGGAAGCAGACCCACTTAAGGAATTTCATAAGCAAGGACGTCGACATATACATTTCGCTAGAATTTTCTTTGGCATCGCGTTTCTATTTTTTCTATCAGCTGTCGGTGTTGCCGCATATCTTTTCTATTACGGGAGTAACTCAGTTTCAGTAAATAATGTATCCATTGCTGTGCAAGGGCCAACAACTATCGCGAGCGGTGATACAGTGTCACTCTCTTTGACCATTACGAATCGAAATTCAATAGCTATCAACAATGTCGCCATAGAGATGGATTTTCCAGACGGGACACGAAGCGCGACTGATGTATTAAAATCATATCCTCGATACGTAGAGAATTTAGGTTCAATTGCGAGCGGGCAAACGGTCACACGATCAGTAAAAGCAATTCTATTTGGTGCTGCTGGGCAGTCACTAAATCTCCCTATTTCTTTTTCTTATAAAGCAGTGGGGAGTAATGCTGTTTTCGTAAAGAAATCGAATGACGCAGTCATAATTTCTTCAACGCCTCTTTCTGTTTCAGTGGATACTCTCGCAGAAACTACTTCAGGGAAACCTCTCACTCTCAATCTCACCATACGTTCTAACGCATCAGTACCGATGCAAAATGTTGTTATTGTTGGTAATTTTCCATTTGGTTTTGTTCCAACCTCTTCATCGGTGCCACGTTCAGACTCAAAGTTTCTTTTAGGAACATTCTCACCTGGAGAAACAAAGACCATCACTCTTATAGGAACTCTTACTGGTCAAAATAGCGAACAACGTATATTTCGTTTCTCAGTGGGGACCGCCAGTACGTCAGTAGATACGTCCCTTGCGATAACCTACATGACACAGACTGCAACTGTTACCATTGTTGCGCCATTCATCGCCACTGCGGTTACTATTAACGGAGCATCTTCAGTACACCCAGTGGTGTCCCCTGACAAGCGTCAGAGTATTTCTCTTTCTTATACTAATACTCTGGCAACGACAGTCACAAATGCGACGGTAACAGTTGCTCTATCTGGTACTGCGATTGATTATAATAGTATTCAGACTACAAATGGATTTTATCGCTCTTCAGATCACACGGTCGTCTTTAGTCGTGATACTAACCCATCGTTGGGAAGTCTTGCACCAGGAGCTTCTGGTATCGGCTCCTTTACCTTTATGACCTTACCTTCCACTGCTCTCGGTGCTTCGCCTAAGATTTCATTCACCACATCTGTTTCAGGCACTCGCACCGGTCAGTCAAATGTACCTGAACAAGTGAGCGCCTCGGAGACGCAGAGTATCAAAGTACAAACAGCAGTTGCTCTTTCTTCTTCGGCACTGCATTCTTCTAGTGTCTTTGCAAAAACAGGTCCAATTCCTCCTCACGTTAATACTGCAACAACGTATGCGATTGTATGGAGAGTGCAAAATCAAGGAAGTGCAGTGGCAGGAGCGTCTGTTTCGGCAATTCTTCCGAGTTATGTCACCTTTACGAATCAAACCACTGGAGGAGCGATTTCCTATGACACTACTTCTCGTACGGTGTCTTGGAATATCGGTGATATATCCCCCGGTGCCGCTAGGCAAGCCTCTTTCCAGGTTTCGTTTACTCC
>QIHK01000033.1 GCA_003230945.1 Candidatus Kaiserbacteria bacterium | reverse complement strand
GAGATATTCAATAAACAGATGATGTATCTTGCATCTAAAAGATATTCAATTATCTCGCTCGCCGAACTCCTGCGTCGTCTGCGTGCTAAAGAACAACTTGGTGGGGCAGTAGTACTTACTTTTGATGATGGCTATGGTGATAATTATACGACTGTTTTTCCAATACTGAAGCAGTATAGATTCCCAGCGACCATATTCGTTACCACTGATTTTATTGGAAAGGAAGATAAACAGGGTACACCGCACTGTACGAGTGAAGAACTTAAAGAAATGTATGACTCTGGACTTATCTCTATCGAGCCACACACGTTAACCCATCCAAAACTTTCGAAACTTACCCGTGCCGAAGCTACACACGAGATTCAAGAATCTCGCCAAGTTATACAATCTATAACGGGTGCACACTCAACACTTTTCGCGTATCCGTACGGAAATTTTAATTCAGAAACAGTTACTCTTTTGAAAGAAATGGAATTTATAGGTTCTGTAACGGTTGAAGAGGGTACCGTTGGTCCAGATACAGATGTATTTCATATACCTCGCAATTCAATTGATTGCACCACCACATTTTCACAATTCCGCGGAAAAGTATCACGAGTTATTGATTGGTATCAAAAATATAAACTATGTCTATAATTTTTTATATAAAGCAAGTGCTCTCCGGAAAAACTCTCGGACGGATTCTTTTTAATAAAAAAATAATACAATATTCACACTATCTTTCTGGTCGAGTGCTTGATTTAGCTGGTGGAGCAGGAAGTTATAATTCCTTTCTACCAGTCGATATACAGTTGGTACGTACCGATATACATTCAGAGGAAAACTCGTGTGTGGTCGATTTTAATGAACCATTACCTTTCTTAGATAATTCGTTTAATGCAATTTTACTTTTTCATGCAATCTATATTGTTAAAAAACCGAAGATTTTAATGGAGGAGATTAATCGTATCTTGAAACCAGGAGGACTTGCTATGGTGGCATCTCCTTTTATGCAAAACGAAATGCGTGAGCCTCATGATTATCGTCGCTTTACTAGTGAGGGTTTAGAGAGACTTTTTAGAGAATCAGGATTCTCAAATTATGAAATAATTCCCTATGGTGAAAGGTTTGCCGTTGTAGCGCATATATTGCATCCATTTTGGTACTTTTCTATCATACGTTTATTTATATATACTTTTGCACAGGCATTTGACCGCCTGATTCCAAAGAGAGTACGAAAAAATCATCCAACACCAATTGGTTATTTCTGTATCATTAGAAAATCATAGTATGACTTCAAAGAATAAAAAAATATGGATTGTATTTCATGGCCGATTCCCAGGAGAAAAAGCGGCAGCACTCTTTGCTTCTGAAGAGGCTAAATCATTTGCACAATATACACAAGTGACATTACTCGTGCCAAGACGTTTCGGTCGATTATCGATATCTGCTAAGGAGTACTATGCTCTACCGGAAAAAGTACACGTGACTTATTTACCAACTATTGACTTCTTTTCTGTACCAAAACTACAATATATAGCATTTATATTTTCATATATCGCATTTTCGATTTCCTGTTTTATTTATGCTCTTTTCAAGATTCGCTCAGACGATTTCATCATTACTAATGAACCACTCCCAGCACTTTTCTTAACATTTATTTCAAAAAATATTTGTATAGAGATACACGATTTTCCAGAACACTATAGACGGGTATACCGCTTTCTCTTTAAGAGAGTACGAATTGTATTGGCCACAAATACATGGAAGAAAGATAAAATAATCCAGCATTTTCTAATTCCTAAAGATCAGGTAATTATTGTGCGTAATGGAGTTGATCTTTCTTTATTTGAGTCTCGTAATTGTAATAAAGTTCGAAAAGAACTTGGACTTCCATTAGAAGAATTGATAGTTCTCTATACTGGGCATCTTTATACTCATAAGGGTGTAGATACTCTTGCTGAAGCTGCAAAACTCATACCGAAAGTACAGATATATTTTGTAGGTGGAACTAATAGTGATTGTCAGCAGTTTAAGAAAAGGTACAGAGATACTCACAATGTGCATATTATGGGGTACCGGCCACATCATGAAATGCCTCTTTGGCAGAGTGCAGCAAATGTTCTCGTTATTCCAAATTCCGGGAAAGAAAGTATCTCTGCATGGTATACATCTCCAATGAAACTTTTTGAATACATGGCAATAGGTCGGCCTATCGTTGCTTCCGATGTTCCGGCTATTCGAGAGGTGCTTTCTGCAGACGCAGGATATCTTATTCACCCCGATGATGTTTCGGCACTGGCAAAAGGTATTTCCCAAGCACTGGTAGACAAGAAATCTGCTTTAAAAGTTAACTTAGCTATAAGTGAGAGTAAAAAATATACCTGGTCTAATCGTGCCAATCGTATATTATCTGCCATGAATTATCTATGAAAAGTATATTTTAAATTTTATGAAGACTGCCATTTTGATATACGAATTAGCTCAAGTAAATGATCTAACTCAAATACTTACTTCTCTAACAGATGATGAAAAAAAATCTCATGTAGTTGTCGCTCTTAGAGGAAGTTGGTATTACCTTTTTATCAGGAAGAGATTTTCGCAACACTTCACCAATAGAAAGACTCACATTCGCACAGAAATTCAGTTGGAATGTGTTCGATGATTCATTATTTGATTTCTTTTCATATAAAGGTATCAAGCTCGGTGAAATACATGCTCCTGCGCTACAAAAATATCTATCAATTTTTTTGTATTATATCGATTTTATAGGACAATTAGCAAAGTCACCTCATGGATTTAAACGTTTCATTGTGTTTCCTTCACTTGAGGTTGTCCCAGATACTAGTGGTTTACTTGCATTACTAGAAGTAAATATTGTAGAAGAGGTGGCACGAGTAGTATGCACCCATCATGATATTGCATTAAGCATACCTAAATCTCGCATAAATAAGCTATCCATTGGTAGAAAAATACATAGTAATTTTTTTGTATTTAAACGGGCTATCTTTGGTGAGTTTTTAGAAATACTTAATTTATTTATGTCTCTTTGTAAATCACATAATGGAATACGTCTACTTATTACTGATTATTGGAGAAATGTAGAACCATTTTTAGCTGAGTTACCTAAAGCAGAGGTTATTCTTATGGATCGTAGTGAAGCATTTAATGTTGGCTTGAGAAATATCTGGAAATACCGAATGCGTTTTGTGCATAGTAATAATTATACTTCTCATAAGGTTCGGAAGATTGTATCAAATCAAGGTCAAATATTTATTGATTCTTGGGAGCAAATAAAAAATAACGTTGAATGTATACAGCAAGCCAGATTTAATGAATATAGTATTGCTTCATCAATAAAAAAAGCTATTTCACATATTATTGTTGTGGGTGGTGATGGTGCCGTTTTTGATATAGAAAATACACAATTAATGATGTATAAATTACGTCCCGACATAGTGATGGTGAGAGCAAGTGTTTCTACACAAAGACATTTTTCAATTCTTTGTTATGTGGCGCGTATACTAGGTATACCGTCAATGGAAGTCCAACACGGTTTGCTATATTTAGGTCCCGGTTCATATGCTGATCACCCATCAGCAGAATATATTGCGTGTTACGGTCCACTCGCGCGCAGAGGGCTTAGAAAAATTGGATATACAGACAAAAAATTATTCGATATTGGTTCTCCACGTTTTGATGTATATTCTGAAATAAGAAAAATATCTACGATTAAGAAGATATCTAAACATATAAATATATTGTGTATTATCCCTGGGGTTTCTCTTGGTTTATGGATCGATACATACGATGTTATTGATTTTTGTGAGAGTATTGCTACTTCAACAGCCAAAGTTTCGGGGGCTATCACAATTATGAAATTACGCCCAGGTTGTACACATCAAGCATTCTATAAACAAGTATTTAAGCGAACGTTTAATCCAGACTCATACCGTATTGCTCAGTCGGAGCCACTCGTTGAATTATTTGTTAATACTGATGTAGTTATATCATGTTACTCAACTGCGCTTCTTGAGTCGTTACTTGTACATAGACCGGTAATCTATTCAGGGATACTTCCCATATATGAATCTCTTGGTATTGAACTCATAGAATATAAAAAAGAAGGAGCATTATTGTTGGCTAGTACAACTAAAGAATTGACTGGCCATCTCTTTTCGGTAGTAGAATCTACCTCTCTTCGGGAAAAGTTGAGTAGTGAAGCAACCATTTTTATGAAAAAACACTACTCATTTGTCGGAGAGGCATCAAGCCGACTAGCTGATACTATACAATCAATCGTAAAATAATAATGAAACAAATTGTAAAATATATAATAAATCGTCTTGTTGATTTACTTTCGTATTTTCGTGGTTATTCGTTTCCGCCAAATTTCATTTGGTATTGGAAATTAGATATTTTATTTAATCGTTATGAACTCGAAACAACACGACTCTTTTGTAAACATATACGAAAGGGAATGATTGTAATTGATGTTGGAGCAAATATTGGTTACTACACACGTTTATTCTCAAATCTTGTCGGTCCTACTGGACAAGTATATGCCTTTGAACCAGATGCTGAAAACTGGAAATATTTAGTACACAATGTCCGTAATATAGAAAATATAAAAATATTTAATATGGCAGTTACAGATAAAGTTGGAACAGTAGATTTTTACCATGTTATAGGTGCAACAGGAATACATACAATTTTGCAAGTTCCAGATTCGGAAAAGCGTATAGTTCCATCAGTATCGTTAGATTATTTCATTTCAAATAATGAAATTGCGCAGGTTGCCGTTGTAAAAATAGACGTTGAAGGAGCAGAACCCTTGGTATTCCAAGGAATGAAAAATTTATTAAAAGGGAACAATAAATCTCCTATGGTTGTTTTTGAATATACTCCAGATGTAACTAAAGGATTTTTAGAAGAATTACAAAAAACACATAAATTATATGCTATTAACTTGAAGGGCTCTTTAGAATCCATACAGAAACTTATTTTTAAAAAAGGGAAACGGTTATTTGCTAATGTGGTTTTGTTCGATAATTAAATTTATATCTAAAAATATGTCAACAAATAATCGTATCCATTTTTTTGTTCGTACTTTAAATGAAGAACTCGGTGGAGGTTCGCATCACAATGCTATCTCATTTATTCGTTTACTCCGCGAAACGGGTTATGAGGTAATCGTGCATACTTTTGTGCTATCTGATAATCGACCACCTAAAGATATTCAACTTATTGAACATCATGGTGATAATTTTGGCTTTCTTAAAGCTCAAAATTTTCTTAGAAAGTTATTGAATCAATATGAACCTGATGCAGACCTCTTCTTCCTATATGGGGTAGACTTTATGTGGGGAGGAGGGCAGTATCGTTTTCATAAAGGTAAAATACCTGTAGCGATATATCTTGATACATATCTAGATACAATGAAACTTAAGAAAGGATTTGGTTGGTTATATCATTTTAAACGTACATTGTGGGATAGATTGATTGGTTGGCGATATATAAAATATGTTGACCGTTTTTTGGCAGTATCGCCATTTTTACTTGAACAATACACTCATTTTGGATTTCCAAAAAATAAGTTTTCAGTTGTACCAAATTTCTTTATATTGTCTGATTGCCAATCACATAATGTAGATATCAATAATCCAGTACGTTTATTGTATACAGGAAGAATTATTTACGATAAAGGTGTTGACCTTCTCATAAAGGCGGTGGCACGTCTTCCAAAGAAATATAACTGGACATTGAGAATAGTTGGAGATGGATTAATGAAGAATGAATGTATAAATCTTACAAAAACACTTAATATTACGTCAAAGATTAAATTTATTCCATGGATTAACGCTCGTGCGCTTGCGAACGAATATAAACATGCAGATATTTTTGTACATCCAGCACGTTGGCCTGAACCGTTTGGAAGAACAATAGTTGAAGCAATGGAATACGGTGTGCCAGTTATAGTCCCTTCAAAAGGCGCGCCTGCATGGATTGTCGGAGATATGGGTACCATTTTCGATAATGGTAATCTTGAAGAATTATATTCAGTTCTAGAAAAACTTATTATCAATCCTGAATTAAGAGCCTCTCTGGGTATTAAAGCTCAAAAACGCGCACAGACTTTTTCAAAAGAAATTGCAGGAGTACCTCTTATTAATTCTGCAAGAGAACTAATTACAGAGAGTCCTAAGTAGAATAGAAACTTTTATGCTAACATTGCAGTTATCTACTAAGTAAACTCATATTATTTATCAATCTTTGATTAAAGTTTAAGAGGGATATGTACGGAGAAAAACCAAGAGTTATAGCGGAGATAGGATGTAATCATAAAGGTGATTTCGATATCGCTAAACAAATGATATCTGTAGCAAAGTATTTTTGTGATGCTGATGTTGTAAAGTTTCAAAAACGGACAAATAAGGAACTTCTAACTTCCGAAGAGTACAACACTCCCCATCCGAACCCAGACAATAGCTATGGTAAAACATATGGTGAACATCGTGAACGATTGGAATTTACAGTAGGGCAACATGCAAAACTTAAGAAGTATTGTCAGGAGATTGGTATTGAGTATTCCACATCTGTATGGGATATCACTTCCGCAAAGGAAATTGTCACACTTCATCCTAAGATGATTAAGATTCCTTCTGCATGCAACCTTAATTTTGAAATGCTTGAGTATTTATGTGAGAATTTTTTCGGAGAAATTCATTGTTCTGTTGGTATGACAACTCAAGATGAAGAAAAAAAGATTATTGATTTTTTTGTAGAAAAAGGACGTGAGAAAGATATAGTTTTGTATAGCTGCACTTCTGGGTACCCAGTTAATTTTGAAGATGTATGTTTACTTGAGATTAATCGTTTGCGTGAGACACATGGAGGCATAGTAAAGGATATTGGATTTTCAGGACATCACAATGGTATCGCAATTGATACAGTGGCGTATGCACTTGGTGCAAATTATATTGAACGCCATTTCACACTTAATCGTACGTGGAAGGGGACTGATCATGCAGCATCACTTGAACCAGATGGTATGCGTAAATTAGTCAGGAATTTAACAGCAACTTATAACGCTCTTCATTATAAAAAACAAGAAATCCTTCCAGTCGAAGAAATTCAACGCAAGAAGTTGAAGCATATTTAACTATGCAAAATTCAATTCAGGAGATACTCATAAATTTCGAATTGTGTAATGAATCATCAATTAGCCCATATTATCCATGTGTACGAGATAGAGAAGACATATCCGTATTACGCGATGAAAAATCAGGTCTTATTTTTCTAAATCGTATTGACCATATCGATACAAGACATTATGAATCTTTAAAGATTGGAGAATATTGGGGTGTTAATACAAGAGCTGAGGCATTAGAAAAATATAGTGAAGATAACACTCGCCGAGTAAAACAATTTACTTCCTATGTAATAGGGAAGGACTATATTGATATGGGGTGTGGCGCAGGTGGAATGCTTGATTTATTCAAGCCGATTGCGCGAAGTGTTTCTGGTGTTGAGTTGCAGAAGGAAGTACGAAACGAACTCAAAAGGTGCGGTTATCCAATGTATCGTTCTATGGCGGATATCCGACGTGTGAGCGTTGATGTTATCTCACTTTTTCATGTACTTGAACATCTTACTGATCCAATTAAAACATTACAGAGTATACGTGTTGCACTACGAGATGGCGGAATTATTATTGTTGAGGTACCCCATGCACGAGACGTACTTCTTCAACTTAATTCATTTAAAGCATTTTCATTATGGAGTGAACATTTGATACTACATACTCGCGAGAGTTTGAAGAAATTCCTCGAGGTTGCAGGATTTTCAAATATTAATATTTATGGTTTTCAGCGTTATTCCCTTGCGAATCATATTGGATGGATGATTTCTGGGAAACCGGGAGGACAAAATACTTTTGCACATCTCAGTACAGAGGAGATGAATACGGCGTATGCACAAAAACTGGAAGCTACCGATCAAACTGATACACTTATAGCAATTGCGTATGTCTAAAGAAGAACAACAAAATTTTTTATGCTCTTTCAAGGGGCTTATTCTTGATGCTGATGGTGTGTTATTTACTGGTCATGAGTACCATACTGTTATTGGGGGCCAGTCAGTCATCATGAAGAAAAGACATTTCCATGATGGTCAAGGTATTTCATTTTTGCGTGCCCTTGGTATCAAAATTGTCTTTGCAACAGGAGAGGGAGAACCGTTGCAAAGTATTGTGCGGAAGATGAATGAATTACTTTCAGTAAAGTCTGGCAAGTGGTCAGAAATAGATATTTTCACTGGGGAGTTAAGAAAAGGAGGGAAGATAGCCTCACTTGAGGCATGGCTACAAAAAAGTAACCTGTCATGGTGTGATTGTGCATATATCGGTGATGACCGAACAGATTTTGAAGCAATACAGCGCGCGGGACTTAAAATTGTTCCTGCAAATGCGACACGACTCATTAAAAAGATTGCAGATATAGTTTTACAAAAGAATGGTGGCGAAGGTGCAATACGTGAGTTTACTGAGCTCGTCCTCGATTCGCGTGGTATAGATGAAGCAACACTACCAACAGCATAATAATATATGATTACACAACCGGAAGTACTGGGAGTTATCACAGCTCGAGGAGGGTCTAAATCTATACTTAAAAAAAGTATTGCATTGTGTGCAGGGAAGCCACTCATGCAATACACGATTGAAGCAGCAAAACAGGCAAACACAATTACTCGACTCATTATTTCAACTGATGATGAAGAGATGGCAGAATTTGCACATTCGCAAGGGATTGAGGTACCGTTTATGCGACCGAATGAAATCGCACAAGATACCACTCCAGATATTTCTGTTTTTGAACATATATTGAGTGAATTAAGCTCTCGTGAGAAATATATTCCGCAAGCGGTGGTGCACCTGCGTCCAACGTCTCCTTTAAAAAAGGCGACAGATATTGATATGGGTGTTGAATTACTCCTAGATCGTTTAGATGTACAGTCAGTGCGCTCGGTGTGTGAACCACTTCACACACCGTTCAAAATGTACTCTCTTTGTAAAGATACTGGTCTGTTAAGTCCTCTTCTGCCAAAAGTATTTCCTAAGACATTTGAGAAGTATCCAGAGGCTTATAATATGCCACGTCAGATATTGCCCAAAGTATGGCGCCATTCTGGATACGTTGATGTTATTCGTCCTGCAGTCATTACTAATCTTCATTCAATGAGTGGAACAAAAATATTGCCACTCTTTTTTGAAGAGTGGCGCGATATAGACATAGATTCCTTAATGGAACTTGAAATGGCTACACAGATTATTAAAAAAATATGTGCAGAGGGTAGGGAAGTATGGGAATAATGGATATAGCTTTATATATCTGTCCGTTTAGATAAGAAAGATAGTTTATAAATCAAATATGAGAAGTACCCACCTGCTATTTTTATAATTACTCGCGAAATGATAAGTCCTAAGAGTCCCCATACAATGACACCAACGACCATCACAAAAATTTGGAAAAGTGAAATAACAATGTTCCCTATGTATTGCTCACGTAGCTTTTGTTTCGCCATGAAATAAGAGCCTATGGGATAAAATACTAGACCAAACATAGATAACACATATATTTGAGAATAAATAACGGCGCTCACGTAATTTGGGAAAAAGAATTTATAGATATAAGGAGCTAAAAGTATGTAGGTCACTACAAAAATTAGAATGGAAACAAAGAGTAATAACATTTTATTTCGCATGCCAGCACGGATCGAATCATCTGATTGATTTACAAATTTCGCTTTGATCATGTTATTGAGCATTTTCAGCGGTCCCTTGATTTGTTCGGGTATAGCGACGGCAAAACTATAGATGGCGAGCTGTATTGGCCCGACGAAATGAAAAAGGAGTATCTGATCAATTTTACTTGTTATACCGCCCAGGATACCCATGAGTGAAAGATGTTTTCCGTAAGTGAGCATACCTGGTTCTATTTTTTCTCGAATAGGTGCATAGATATGTATGACACGAAGATAGAGCCAAAGTATGACGATAGCATTGGAAATAAAATAAACTGCGGCGAGTATAAACGGATTATGTGTGAGAAAAATAGTGAGAGTAAGTACTCCGACTGAGAAAAGTATTTTTGTAATTTCAAAATATATTGATACTCCCCGGAAATCTTTTTTTGCATTGAGAAAAATAGAACCAAAGTTCGCACTTGTGATAAACGGTGAAAGAGAACCACCGATAAGCACTCCAAACGCAAGAGTATTGTTTCCTTGAGTTAAATAATATATGGAAAGTACCCCAGCACTGAGAAATACAAGTATGCTCCAACGAATATTTATCCAGAAACCCTCAACGAGTGCACCGTCAAAACCACGTGCAACGGACTGAAATACTGAGTTTCCCAATCCAGTAAGTGAAAAAGTAGCAAGGAGACCAACGATAGCAAGAATATATTTGTATTGTCCGTATACTTCTTTTGGTAGGTAGCGAGCAACAATGACGGCAAAACCAAAGATTGCCAGAGAAGTTACTATTTGCGCAAGTATTGACCAGAATCCACCACGCACCAGATACACCATGTCAGTTTTGGTGTATTTTTCGCTTTTGCGTAAGAGGTTATATAAAGATGTCTTTATATTATGCATGTATTAATTGTATGGACTATAACCGACTTTTGCCCTATGAAGGTTACGTGTGTTTTGAATGCTATACAGTAATTATACGGTATTAAAGATGTACAGGGAAAGTATATACGGTAAGTGATAACAATCATAAGTCCTATAAGTTGTAGGTCTTATTAGACAGGAACACTTTTATTTTTCTGTATAGATATTACACTGAGAAAGTAACTTACTTGTACAAAGTGAGTGGTAGAGATATTTATTTTGAATAAAAAATCGAAAATAGAGAAGAAGTTAAAAATAGTTGCCGTCTCGGGTGGTTTTGATCCGATACACATAGGGCATATACGAATGATCAAAGAAGCAAGACGACTTGGTGATCGACTCGTAGTCATTTTGAATAATGACCATTGGTTGCTTGCGAAAAAAGGTTTCGTTTTTATGCCTCAAGAAGAACGTGTAGAAGTACTTGAGGCTATAGAGTCGGTTGATGAGGTTGTACTTACCGAACACGAACCAGATGATCTGGATCGTAGTGTTTGTGCTGTTCTTTTGAAGCTTCGACCAAATATTTTTGCAAATGGTGGTGATAAAAAAAATGTATGTGAAATTCCAGAAGCGGTAGTGTGTGAAGAATATAATATTGAAATGGCTTTCAATGTAGGGAAGGGTGGCAAGATTCAGTCTTCTTCTTGGCTTACTGCTAGTTTAAAATTACCAAAAAAAGATTTTCTTAAAAAAAGAAAATCTTAAAAAATTGTTATTGAGCCAGTGTATACTGAAAGGAGAGATTTTTAGTAGGCAGATAAGCTTTAACTATGAAAATATATCCATACATTATAAGTGTCGTCGCATTTGTGTTCTTTGTAGCAAGTGTACCGATAACATTTGCACATACTGGTGAGACAGGAACAGGAGGTGATTCCAGTGTTGGAGTGACTGCCAGTAGTCACGTTGATTCTACAAAAGTAAAACCGTCTACAAGGCTTCGAGCCAATCTTTCTCCGAAAGAGGTGCGCGAAAGAAGGGTAAAGCGGTTTAGAGAGAATAATCGACTTACCGCATCGACTTCTGATGAAACTCGCACAGCACTGAAAGAACGTGTTCTGGAAAATCGTACCCGTCGTCTTAAATCACATATAGAAGATAGACTACGTAATGCGACCTCGACAAGAGTGCGTGAACGCAACCTCGAACAGTTTGCTGAGCGTTTTAGATCAAATGACTTTGCAACAGCGACACCAGTATGGAATGTAAGGCAATTGAAACGGATAATTAAGGAACGCAGACAGGAACTTGCTGGAGAAGCATCTTCAATAGCAACAAGTTCGCGTCAAACAATGAAGCGAATTAATCGCGTGCGTCTCGCAGTGCACTCAATTATTGCTGCAAAGAAAATGCTCGGAGTGTCTGGCAAGACTGTCTCAAAAATAGCAGAACAAGTGAATGAATCACTTGCGTCGACGACACAAGCACAAGTACAGATTAAACGGCGTGGTTTTTGGACAAGACTCTTTTTTGGAGGTGACCGACAAGCGGCAAAAACAATTCAGCGTGAAGTCACACAAAATAGAGAACGTGTGCAACAAATGAATACTCTCATTAATCAGTCGAGTACTAATGCTGATGTAAAGACAACTCTTCAGACGCAGGTTCAAGCGATGAAAGATGAACAGAAGAATCTACAGAGCGTGGCAGACGAACAAAAGTCTCTCTGGGGTATTTTTAGCTGGAGATTATTTTAAAAGAAAATAAAGTGGAGAGAATAAATTTCTTCTAGAATAGAGTGTAGGAAGCAGAAAACACCCATAGGGTGTTTTCTGCTTCCTACAGGTCGGTATGGTATTATTGCTGACATTATGCAGAAAGATTTAGTAAAGGTAATCGTACGTTGGATAGCACTTGGAGGACTTTTTGCGATTACGCTCACGCCACTCATCGTGGCGAACTCTTTCTACTTCCCATTTATTACTGGTAAGGCGTTCTTTTTCCGAATTGTAGTTGAGATTGCTGTCTCTGCTTGGATAGTGCTTGCTCTCATCGACAAAGAATATCGTCCACGTTTCTCTTGGGTAGGAGTAGCGGTTGTTGCATTCGTTTTCTGGATGTTTATTGCAGATGCTTTTGCACTCAATCCACTCAAGGCGTATTGGAGTAATTTCGAACGTATGGAGGGGTGGATACTTCTCATTCATCTTCTTGGTCTATTCTTTGCGACGTCAGCAATACTACGAGTGGAGAAAAAATGGCGTTGGTGGTTTCTTTCTTCTCTGGGAGTGGCCACCATCGTATCAATACACGCGGTTCTACAACTTTTTGGTATAGCGGTCATTCATCAGGGGTCAACGCGTATTGACTCTTCCTTTGGTAATTCTGCTTATCTTGCCATATATCTTTTCTTCAATGTCTGTTTTGCGACATGGCTCGCTCTAACTTCAAAGCAGTCTTGGCTTAAGTGGTCTCTCATCGCGTTTGCCTTTTTTGAGGCTTCTCTCATCTTCTTTACTGAAACTCGAGGTACGATACTCGGACTCATTTTTGCTCTCGGTCTTGCAGCACTTCTCACTGCATTCACTGCGAAAAAACGTGCGCGGTACATTGCGGTATGGGGACTTGCCATTCTTGTTTTCGCAGTTGGTATTTTCTACTTCGCTCGTAATTCAAGTTTTGTACAGCATAATCACATGCTTCAACGTGTTGCTTCTATTTCTCTTGCCGACGGGCAGACCCGATTCACTATATGGCGTATGTCCTTTGAAGGTGTCGCGGAGCGTCCGATAGTTGGTTGGGGACAAGAAGGATTCAACTACGTCTTTAATCAATTCTACAATCCCTCTCTTTATTTACAGGAACAATGGTTTGATCGAGCTCATAATGCTTTCGTTGATTGGCTTATACAAGGCGGTATTCCGGCATTTCTCCTTTATCTCTTTATTTTTGGGAGTGCCCTCTGGCTTCTTTGGACTCGTTCGGAGCTTTCGCGAGCGGAGCGTATCGTGCTCACTGCGGCGCTTGCCGGGTATATCATTCATAATTTATTTGTCTTCGATAATTTATACGCATATATTTATTTCTTCGCGATACTTGCTCTCATAGATTCGCAAGTTGCACGACCTATAGATAGCTTAGAGCATGCTCCTGAACTCTCATCAGTAAATAGTCGGACGTACGCACTTCCTATAGGTGCGGTTGCAGCGTTTGCGATGATCTGGTTTATAAATATACCGGGCATGCGTGCTTCAAGTGAACTCATTACGGCTATTTCTCCGTCAAACCCATCAACGCAATTTGCTACTTTTAAAGATCTTGTACAACACCCATCTTTTGCAACTCAAGAAATTCGTGAACAACTCGTCTCGTTTGCTATTTCAGCTACACAAGATAAAAAAATTACAAATCAGCAAAAACAACAAATTGTGGCTCTCGCGCTCACTCAAATGAAGAAACAAGTTGCAAGTTACCCACAAGATGCTCGTGAGCGACTACAACTTGCTTATTTGTATCGTTCGATAGGCGATTATAAAAATGCTCTTTCAGAGATTCTTATTGCAGCGAAATTATCTCCCGGGAAAGAATCAATTTGGATACAGGCTGCGGCAATAGAGTGGAATATGAATAACACACAGGTTGCTAAACAATATTTCAATAAAGCTTACGAACTTGGTGGTGGAAAGTTTCCAGCACTTGCAACCTATGCAGCTGCTGGTGACTACATTGTTGGCGATAATAAAAAAGGCGACAACCTTCTTCTCAGTACATTTGGTACAACGACAATTGATAACAATACACTCGCCGTTGCTTATTATCGCACTAAGAAATGGACTCGTTTAATAGATCTTTGGGAATTACGTGTACGAAAACCTACCGCATCAGTTAATACTTGGTTTAGCCTCGCCGCCGCGTACTACACGGCAGGGAAAAAGGCAAAAGCAATTGAAACAATTAAACAGGCGGTAACCCTTTACCCACAAGCGAAAACAGTAGGCGAGAGTGCTATTAAACAGATTAAGTCTGGTACGATTGGCAAATGACGTTCAAAAAAAAGGTCACACTAGCCACACATACCACTTTTCATATTGGCGGACCAGCTGATTTTTTTATAGAAGCTCATACTAAGGAAGATGTCTTAACAGCACTTGCGTTTTCGCGTGAGCAAAATTTACCTATTTTCCCACTCGGTGGTGGTAGCAATCTTCTTGTGCCAGACGCAGGTGTACGAGGCATTGTACTCAAATGTATGATGGATACTATCACTTTTAAATCTGCAGGAGAGGACGTCCTTCTTTCTGCGGGATCGGGAACACGGTGGGAATCTGTTGTGAACTCCGCAACGAGTAGAAATCTTTTCGGTATTGAGAATCTCGCTGGTATCCCAGGCACTATAGGTGGTGCAACAGTTCAAAATATTGGAGCGTATGGTGCGGAGTTCTCTAAAACATTTGAATACGCAGAGGTAATTGATTCGACAACAGGACTCGATATGCGCGTGAGCCATAAAGAAGCACAGTATGGATACCGTACAAGTATTTTTAAACAGAAACAGAATCTTATTGTTATTAAAGTTGTTTTACGTCTCTCTGCTAATGGTATGCCTCATACTACTTATGCTGATTTCGCAGAAGAAGAAAAGTCTGGTGTTCTTCTTCAAACACCATCTGAAATTGCAACAGCTGTTCGTACTATTCGCGCGCGTAAATTTTCGAAATCAAAAACTGAGGGGACCGCTGGTTCATTTTTCAAAAATCCTACAATAACAAAAAAGGTAGCGGATGAGCTTGTGAAGAAATATCCAGAATTACCACAGTTTCCTCAACCAAATGGTTTAGTAAAAGTATCACTCGCGTGGATACTCGATAAGGTGCTTGCACTAAAAGGTTTTGAAAAAAATGGCGTACGACTTTATGAAAATCATCCTCTCATTGTTGTTGCAAAGCAAGGTGCTACCGCCGCCAATGTTGATACTCTTGCACAAGAAGTTGCAGCACGAGTACACACTGCAACCGGTATTGTACTCGAACGTGAAGTAGAAACTTTTAATGCAAGAAAATAAAGTTTTTATTTTTTATAAAAGTTATCCACATAAATTTTATTTTCGCGTGTAAAAGTTTTTACACGCGCAATAATACATATAGAAACGTTTGTTATGCAAAAACTTTTGCGCGCAGACGGGTCGACTTATTAATCCTCACCTAAACGTAATCACCATGGTAAAGAGAAAGGTACGTAAGACTGCAAAACGCAAAGTAGCAAAACGTAAAACGGTAAAACGCAAAGTAGCAAAACGTAAGACAGTGAAGCGAAAAACGGTAAAACGCAAAGTAGCAAAACGTAAGACTGCAAAACGCAAAACGGTTAAGCGCAAAGTGGCAAAGCGCAAAACAGTGAAGCGTAGAACAACAAAAAGACGTCGTTAATCAACACGTTTGGATAAAACACTCTCCTTAAGGAGAGTGTTTTTCTTTAGAGAGGACTTACAAAGAGTATAAAATACCGTTTTAGTTGCAAAACTATTTGCGTGGTATAGTCTATTCCAATGTTCAGTCTCTCCAAATTTTTTACTAAGAATCAGTCGGCAGATTTCTTAAAAATTGCCGCTCCAATCGTCACAGCCGTAAACGCACATTCAAATGAGCTTGAAAAACTATCTGATGAAGCTATTAAAACGCGTTTTAAAGAGATACAAGATTGTGCACATAAAGCGGGAGAGGCCGATGAGAAAGATCTTCCGTTAGTCTTTGCACTCGTACGTGAAGCAGCACGCCGTTCTCTCGAACAACGACATTTTGATGTGCAGATTATTGGTGGCTTAGCACTTGCACAAGGAAGGATAGCCGAGATGCGTACTGGTGAAGGAAAAACACTTGTTGCGACACTTCCAAGTGTTTTCCACGCTCTTTCCGGGAAAGGAGTGCAGGTAATTACAGTGAATGATTACCTTGCACGCCGTGACGGTACTTGGATGGGGCAAGTATATGATTTTCTTGGACTTTCCGTAGGTATTGTTACTTCTGTGGGTGCCTATCAATACGATCCTTCGCATGTTACGCAAGAGGAAGATACAGAACATGATGAACAGGGTTCATTTAAAGTTTTTTATGATTATCTCCGTCCAGTGACGAAAAAAGAGGCGTATGCCGCGGACATTACTTATGCGACTAATAATGAAATCGGTTTTGATTATTTACGTGATAACACCGCATACGATGCTTCACAAAGTGTTCAACGAGATTTTAACTTTGCCGTTATCGATGAAGTAGACTCTATTCTTATTGACGAAGCACGGACACCACTCATTATTAGTGGTCCAGCGGGAGATTCAGAGCGATTGTATGAACAGTTCTCCACTATTGTTGATGCTCTCGCAGAAGAGGAGGACTACACCATTGATGAAAAACAGAAGGCAATTCAGATTACCGATTCGGGTATGCATAAAGCTGAAGTGGCACTTGGTCTCGATAATCTTTATACTGAGGGAGGTATTAAATATGCACACCATCTTGAGACAGCAGTACGCGCTAAAGCACTTTTTCATAAAAATAAGGAATATGTCGTGAAAGATGGGGAGATTGTTATTGTTGATGAATTTACTGGCCGTCTACAGCCTGGTCGTCGTTGGTCAGAAGGTCTGCATCAAGCAATGGAAGCGAAAGAGGGAGTTATGGTAAAAGAAGAAACGCGCACTTATGCGAGCGTCACTTTTCAGAATCTTTTCCGGATGTACAAAAAGTTATCTGGCATGACCGGTACGGCACTCTCCTCTGAAGAAGAATTTTATACCGTATATAAGTTAGAGGTAGTAGTCATACCAACAAATAAACCCATAGCACGTAAAGATTATGATGATCTTATTTTTCAGACAGCTTCTGGGAAGTATCGTGCCGTTGCGCGAGATGTAAAAGAAAAACATGAAAAAGGACAACCAGTTCTTATTGGTACGGTATCAATCGAAGATAACGAAATTGTAAGTAACTATTTACGCGATGCTGGCGTTCCGCATGAAGTATTAAATGCGAAAAATCATGAACAGGAGGGAGAAATTATAGCTAATGCCGGCATACCTGGGCGTGTGACAGTGGCAACGAATCTCGCCGGCCGAGGTGTTGATATTAAGCTTGGTGGAGCCAATGCTACAAAGGAGCACCGTGCCACAGTCATTGAGAATGGTGGTCTTTCCGTTATTGGTACCGAGCGTCATGATGCACGGCGTATTGATGACCAGTTGCGTGGACGTTCTGGTCGTCAGGGTGATCTTGGTGAGACACGTTTCTATGTCTCACTTGAAGACAAACTCATGCGAGTTTTTGCTTCAGAAACTTTGAAGAAAGTGATGGGACGATTTGGACTTAAAGAGGATGAACCTATTGAGAGCTCTATGATAACGCGCTCTTTGGAATCAGCGCAGGGGCGTATCGAAGGATTCAATTTTGATTCACGCAAACAAGTGCTGTCTTATGATGACGTTATGAATACTCAGCGTATTGCTGTTTATTCGCGTCGTCGCGCCGCTCTCACAGGCTCTGATGAACAAATAGAAGAAATGGTACATGGTTTTATTGAGGGTGATACCGCAGCACAAGAAGCATTTGAGGCGAAGAAAGCTGAATTTGGTGAACAGTTTGTACCACTTTTGCGTCGTTTACTACTCTCTATCTTTGATCTTTTTTGGCTCGAACATCTTGAGACTATGGATCATTTACGTCGTTCTGTATCGCTCCGTGCCTACGGCCAACGTGATCCACTTATTGAATACCGTCGTGAAGGTCTTATACGATTTCGTGATCTTGAAGCGGACATTGCACAAGCCGTCGCTAAAAATATTCAAACTATAATGCCAACTGATGAAGAGCGTATACGTGCTGAAGAAGAAAAAGTACGCGCTCAGCTTCACGCAGCCGGAGCAGAAGAAGGAAGTACCCAAGCACCTATCGAAAAAGGTGAAACACATGGACGTAATGACGTAGTCTTAATTAAAAAAGGAGGAAGTACACAAACTATTAAATATAAAAAGGCGGAGCCTTTACTCACACAGGGCTGGGAGATTGTAGACGATATATAGGAATATTCTACAAAATAGAGACTTTTTACGTTGTCTTTGGTAGTGTGTAGTGACATATGGCATTTGTAGACGAAGCGGTAGTTTCTGTATTCTCCGGTAAAGGCGGAGATGGTGTAGTGCGCTGGCTACATACCAAGGAAAAAGCGCATGCAGGGCCTTCTGGTGGCGACGGAGGTAGAGGTGGGGATGTTCTTCTTCAAGGAGTACATGATCTTGCAGCTCTTGCTAATTTTAGATACGAAAAAAAGTTCCATGCTGAAGATGGTGAGAATGGACGTAATGAGTTACAGACAGGCTTAAATGGTGCCAGTGTGGTTCTTAAAGTGCCGTTTGGTACGATTATTACGGTACTTGATAGTGATGAAGAGTATGAGATTACCAATGCAGAGCAAAAAATTGTTTTGTTTAGAGGCGGTATGGGTGGCAAAGGAAATGCTCGATTTAAAAGTTCTACGAATCAAAATCCATTTCAGCAAACCGATGGTAAACCTTCCCGAGGTGGAGATATCCGCTTTTCACTTAAGCTCATTGCTGACGCTGGATTTGTTGGCCTTCCTAATGCAGGGAAGTCATCACTTTTGAACGCTATAACACGATCGAAATCCAAGGTAGGGGCTTATCCATTCACAACACTGGAACCGTCCCTTGGTAATTTTTATGGGCGGATTATCGCGGATATCCCTGGCCTTATTGAAGGAGCTTCAAGTGGACGTGGTCTTGGTATTAAATTTCTTAAACATGTAGAACGAACTGGTATTTTATTGCATCTCGTTTCGGCTGACCAAGACGACCCTATTGGCGCCTATAGGAAAGTGAGGAATGAACTTGAGACGTTCGGGCAAAAACTTTCAAAGAAAAAAGAAATTATCGTTTTATCAAAAGTTGATCTTGTGTCTCCTCAAGAGAGGGAATCTCTAAAAGAGCTACTTATACGTGAGACGGAAAGAGAAGTGTTTGAAGTGAGTATTCAAGACTCCGTTCTGCTTAAGACTTTTTCTGATCGCCTTACTCAACTTCTCTCAAAAATTTCTTAGTCTGATGTTGGACACTTCACACAAGCCACGCTCTGTTATAAGCTAGATAGTGATTATATGACATACCGCCCAACTATTGGACTTGAGATTCATGCCGAGCTTTCAACACAGACAAAAATGTTCTGTAACTCTGCTAATAATCTAGATGAGGCCCCACCAAATACAAATATATGTCCGGTGTGTCTTGCCCATCCGGGCACGCTCCCCTTTATAAATCGTGAAGCAGTAAAGCATGTGTTACGCGTCGGGGTTGCTCTTGGAGGCACACTTGCTGACTATAGTGAGTTTGATCGTAAAAGTTATTTTTATCCAGATATTCCAAAAGGATACCAAATAAGTCAGTATGCATATCCGCTTGTTTCAGGAGGTTCACTTGCAGATATCGATATAACTCGGGTACACCTTGAGGAAGATACTGCTCGTTCAACTCACCAGTCTCCTGGCAAGGATGACACAGAAGGGAGGAGTCTTCTTGATTTTAATCGTGCTGGTATTCCACTTATGGAATTAGTTACAGAACCAGTTATCCATGATGCAGAGACTGCAGGAAAATTTGCGCGTGAATTACAACTTCTTTTGCGTACGCTTGGTGTGAGCAAAGCAAATCTCGAAAAAGGCGAGATGCGTATTGAAGCGAATATCTCTATTTCAAAAACTGACTCTTTTGGTACAAAAGTTGAAGTAAAGAATCTAAATTCATTTCGTTCGGTTGAACGTGCTATTGCCTATGAGGCAAAACGCCAGGAAGCACTTATCGAAAGTGGTGGAAGTGTCGTGCAGGAGACCCGCGGTTGGCATGAAGGTCGACAGGAAACATTTTCTCAGCGTCTCAAAGAGGGAAGCGCCGACTATCGTTATTTTCCGGATCCAGATTTACCAAAACTTATACTTTCTGAAATTCCAGAATTTGCACCTGAGGTACTTGTTGCCTCATTGCCAGAGTTGCCTTGGGAACGACGTGCGCGCTACATAAAGGAATATGGCATCAAAGATGTTGATGCTATATATATTTCTGCAGATGCGGATAGAGTAATTTTCTTCGATGCGGTTACTAAAATTCTTTCCGATGTTGCACTCATTCGCCTTGCCGTGAACTATATTGTTACTGATCTCGCTGGAATATATGCAAAAAAAGGTTCTGAAGAATTTACAGCACTTGATGCAAATGCTTTTGTTGAGCTTATGCGCATGATTACAAAAGGAGATTTATCTTCCCGCGGAGCAAAAGATACCTTGGCGCTTCTCGTTGAAGAGGGGGGTGATCCTGAGACCCTTGCAAAGAAACACGGACTGATTCAGGTAAGTGATCCAGTAGCGCTTGAAAAGACGATTGCTACCGTCATTGCAGCAGAACCAAAAGCTGTTGCAGAATATCGTTCTGGCAAAGAAGCGGCACTTCAGTTTCTTCTAGGAAAGGCTATGAAAGAGAGTCACGGAGCAGGGAATCCACAACAACTACGGGAACTATTCATTAAAGAAATTTCCTAGAACAAGTCACAAGGTGTCACCTTGGAAAAAGACATTCCAATCGAATAATAAGACTGTGAATATAGACTCTTTTACACAAGCCGAGAAATAGCTATACTAAGCGTTATGGATGAACTTACTTTTGATGATAAAAAATATATCTCGACAAAACTAGCCGCTAAAGTTACCGGCTATGCCAAGGACTATGTCGGTCAATTATGCCGTGAAGGACGGGTACCAGCACGACAAGTCGGCAGAAGTTGGTATGTGCAAGAGTCAGCAATACGAGATCATCGTTTCGGTTCTTTAAAAAATGAAAAGGAAATCTCTGCAGAAGAGGAAAAAAAATATAAAACTACCTCAATTTCTTCCACATGGGATGCTCCTCGATACGAGGCAGTGGAAGCAGAACAACTTCCTCAAGTGCACCGCCCTAAAGAGGTTCTAGACAGTCCTAAAGATCCAATCAAACCCACAGATAAGAATCAACTGGAGCAGTCTGAAAATCCTGCTTTAGCCTCTTCTTTACAAAAAGGATGGGACGAATGGTTCTCCAATATAAAAACTAGCGAGAAAGAGGTTAATCATGAGATGCCTACAGAAATAAAAATTACCAAAGTACCTACTACTGATATTGAGTCTTCTAGCGAAGAGAAAGAATCAGTACCTCTTCATGTATTTCATGAGAATGAAGAGCCAATACACAGAGAAGAGGAGAAAGTACCGGATTCTTCAATAGAAGTTGAAAAAAATATCGCTTATACACAAGAAGAAGAGCTACCAACTAATCCAGTAAGCGTAGAGAGACGGAAAGGAGGATTTCTAGTAAGGTCATTTGTTGGTTTGTTAATACTAATTGCACTTGCAACAACCTCTTTCGCCATCATTGCTAGTGGGTATACAGATACATATATGGTCTCGTTTAAACCAGCTACCTTTATTACGGGTATAAGTATCTATAATAAATAGTATGTAATAAGATTATCACGTCTTGTTAAGACAAGATTGATTATAAATAGAATTTTAAATAATTTGAGTGATTAAATATACGATATAGCTACTAAGTTTTATTATAAATTTCTGAGATCGCTTATTTGATCTCTTTTAGTTTTTTCTGCTGTTTGTTTTGCTAATAATTTATCCGTGTTATCGCGGATATCTTTATTCGATTTCATCTTAGAACTATCTACAAAGTCGTTTTAAACTAAAATAATAGATATTTTTGCAATCTATATTTTGATGCATAATCAGTATTTTTATATTATTTTGAATCTTATCCACATGAACGTCTCACTTTTCCGAAATAATCGCATAAACTAAAGGTAATTAAGACTATTTGACATGGATCAATTTACCTCACAAAAATATTTTCTTACCATGAAGGATGCAACTAAGCACTCTGGATATACGGTTGATTATCTTACGCACTTAATTCAATCTAAAAAAATTACTGGTATTCGTTCGAAACATAATTGGTTGATTGATAGAAACTCTTTTTTAAAATTTCTAGCACTTCACTCTGAGGGAAAAACTGTTCGTACTTCGCACGCACCGCATGTCGAAATATCATCCGTATTTTCTTATGCTACCGCACCTCATTTTGATGCCAACTATAGATTCATCACTTTCTCAAATGATAATAAAGTTGTGAGAGCCACTGGTTGGTGGCATCCGCATGTTTTTGCATTTTTCGTTGCTGTCATTATTATGACTTCTGCCTCGTTTGCAGCAAATTCCTCGGCATTAACAGTATTAACACTCCAAGTGGGTGCATTAAGCCAAGAGACAGCTTCAGGATTTAGATCAGCTTTCGGAGATATACCTCTGAATACAGAGGTAGCATTTTCCTCAGTCTCGACATACCAGCAACAGAAAAAAGTACAAGTGCGAAAAGAAATAGCAACAGCAACAGCACTTGTCGCGTTACCTCCATTA
>QIHK01000044.1 GCA_003230945.1 Candidatus Kaiserbacteria bacterium | reverse complement strand
ACTGAAATGAGAGGTTTTTCTATTTGCTCATATACCTCTTGTACTCGTCCAAGTTTAGTAAGTTGTTTTTCTAGATTTTCATATGCAACAGTAAAGGTGCGTTCCTTAGTAAAAGCGAGAATATCTTCAAATGATGGATTCGTAAATTCAGAAGAAATAAGCCAGAGCATGATAGCCGCTTGAGCAAGTTTTACTTTATCGGTAGTGCTCTCTTGATTTAATACCTCAGTATCTTCTTGAAACTCGACGATAGTATCATTTGCGAGTGCTTTATTCGCCCTTGGCCTAAGAGAACGAAAACCAAAAGTATCAAAAAGTGTGAATACGGTAGTAGCGACAATACTTTCTTTCCAAGATATGTTGGGAAGCACAAATGCTATAGGTGCATCAAGACGAATGGTCGCAAGGGCTTTTGAAAAACGCGCGTCTTCTTCATATTCTTTAAGTAGTTTTATGGTACGCGGTTTAACTCCTTTTTTAATAAACTTCTCTTCATTTTTCTCGAGCATTTCATATATTTTTTCTATTGAACCAAATTTTGTGATGAGTTCTGTTGCTGTTTTGTCACCAATACCGGGAATACCTTTTATATTGTCAGACGGATCACCGCGTAATCCTTTATAATCCTGGATAAGTGTTGGAGGAAAACCGAAACGGGCATGCACTGCTTTTTCATCATAAAGAATAGTGTCGTTGATACCTTTTTTAAGAGTGTAAACACGCACACGTGTAGCCTCAACCAATTGAAGTATATCCATATCACCTGAAGCGATAATAACTTCGATACCGTCTTCATCACGTAATTCATGTGCAATGGTGCCAAGCAAGTCATCAGCCTCAAAACCTTCACGCTCATACATTGGGATATTAAATGCCTTAAATATTTTCCTTGATTCTTTTATCTGTGTGATGAGCTCTTCGTCAGTCTTTTTACGTGTCCCTTTATACGCTTCGTATGCTTCATGACGCACGGTTGGTTTCGGTAAATCATAACAAGCAACAATATAATCTGGATTAAGATCTGTGATTATCTTGAGAAGCATTGACACCAGACCATAGAGAGCTCCTGTCGGTGCACCATCTGGTCCAGTAAAATTAGGAATGGCGTGATACGCACGGTGAATAATTGCGTGTGTATCAAGTAAAACTATACATTTCTTTCTTTTTGAACTAAGTGTCATATGAAATTTTACGTGAGGTCTCATTTAAAACAGTGAGTGAAATATGGTGCGTTGGTTTTGCTAAAGCATCCGCAACTTTCTCTGGCCACTCAAGTACAATGAGATTCTTTACGTCTTTCATAAGGATATCGTACCCAAGAGGGCCAAGATCTGCACCTGATTCAAGTCTATAAGAATCAATATGTATTAAACGTGTAAACAGTGATCCTTCTGGAAGTTGATATATCTTCTCAAGTACAAAAGTCGGGCTATGTACTACCTCTTTAATACCAAATGCTTTAGCTATAGATTTTGTAAAAACAGTCTTTCCTGCTCCGAGTTCACCAGAAAGAGTAATGAGAGTTGCCCTATTGTCGTGTGGTATTAATTTCTTTGAGAAACTGACTGCCTCAGCTTCGAATTCAGAAAGTGAGTGAGTAATCTTTTCCATAATCTTATTTTACTCCTCTAAATAAATTACGCTCGTCTCTTTCGAGACGAGCGTATATACGACTTAGCGACGATCATCCCGATCATGATCATGATTACGACCACGAGTACGAGTACGAGCATGACGACGACGATGGTGATGCCCACCGAACCGAAAATTAAATAATGCAAATCCATTATTCCATGGGCGATATCCGTATCCATACCCGTATCCGTATCTATATCCATATCTAAATGGATATCCATATAAATAAGATGGAGCGGCAAAGTACGACCTAGAACAGATAACAGGGCTTCCCTCTGGCTGATAAGAGAGAATTTCTGTTCTCCAATATCCTCCAAAAATTCCTTGTTGCCAACAAGTCACACGGTATCGGGTGACTTGTTGCGGAGCTGCCTGCATAACAGGCATGCTATACGTACCTGGTTGTGGTGTTAATCCACAAGCAGCCAGAAACAATACAACTGCCCCAATGGCAAAAATATATATTTTCTTCATCAGTTTCTCCTTTCTTTTCTAGAAAGAATCATATATTAAATATGATGAAATGTCAAGTCTTATTTTTTACCCATTGAGCGATGGTAGAATCGAATGTATGGATCTTCCATTTGATACACAAAAGACTGATACTAAACTTAAGAAAATTCATGAACGCGAAGAGGAAGATGTCGCGCAGATTCTCTCACAAAAATATGGGTTGTCGTACATTGATCTTTCTCTAAAGGAAATCGATATGAATGCCCTTCGTATAATTTCCGAAAAAGTAGCCCGAGAAGCAGAAGCTGTGGCTTTTGACCGTTCTATAAAAACACTTTCTCTTGCCGTTCATAATCCGAATAACCCAGTACTTATAACGCTTATAAAAGAATTAACGGCGCGTGATTTTTCTATAAAACAGTTCCTTGTATCTAAAAAAAGTCTTGATAGAGCTTTTGCACTTTATGCTGACCTCTCATTTGTCACTAAATCTGAGGTAGGTGTTTTTTCTATTTCTGAAAATACTCTTGAGGATCTCAAGAAAAAGATTACTTCTAAACAAGGATTGAAAGCTGAACTCGACAGTGTATCTGCAGAGAAATCTCTCACACGTATTTCGCATCTTCTTGAACTTATTTTTGCAGGTGCCTTTGCATTTCGTGCGTCTGATATACATTTCGAACCTGAAGATGGAAAAACTCGCTTACGTTTTCGTCTTGATGGTATTTTAAACGATATTTATTTTTCTGATCCAAAAACCTACCACCAAATTAATTCGCGTATCAAACTTCTTGCAGGAGTTAAACTCAACGTCTCTGATCGAGCACAAGATGGACGATTTAGTATTACGAAAGGTGCGACACAAGTTGAAGTGCGTGCTTCATTTATTCCTGGTGCGTATGGCGAATCAATCGTCCTCCGTATTCTTGATCCTGAATCTACAAAAACATCATTCAAAGAACTTGGTATCCATAAAAAACTTCTTTCACGACTGGAAAAAGAAATTCACCGACCGAACGGTATGCTCCTTACCACAGGACCAACTGGAAGCGGTAAAACAACAACACTCTACTCATTTTTACGCGAAATCCAATCTCCAGATATTAAAGTTATTACTATTGAAAATCCTATTGAATATCATCTCGAAGGTATTGTACAAACTCAAGTTGAAGAAAAAAAGTATACCTTTGCAGATGGATTAAAATCTATCGTACGTCAAGATCCTGATGTCATCATGGTTGGTGAAATTCGTGATACTGAGACAGTAGATATTGCTATTCAAGCTGCTCTTACGGGTCATTTTGTATTTTCAACACTTCACACAAATAATTCAGCTGGCACATTCCCGCGTCTTGCCGATCTTGGCGCAAATCCAAAATCATTTGGATCGGCTATATCAGTCTCTATGGCTCAACGACTTGTTCGTAAAATAGACCCACAGAAGAAAAAAGAACGTCCTTTAACTGAAGAGGATAAAATAATGATTGAGAAGGTCTTTGAATCACTCACGGATAAATCTCTCATACCAGAGAAAATTGAAACTGCATGGGAACCAATAGTAGAATCTGAAAATGACTCTGGATATAAAGGTCGTATTGGCCTTTATGAAGCTATTTTTATGGATGATGAACTCTCCACCTTTCTTCGAGATAATCCACCAGAAAATGATATTAAGCGACTCGCAGCAAAACAGGGATACCTTACTATGGCTCAAGATGGAGTACTAAAAGCACTTAACGGTATTACTTCTCTTACAGAGGTAGCTAAGATAGTTGATCTTCCATACAACTAGATATAAAAAACACGATAATCTTCTCCAGATTATCGTGTTTTTATATTATCCTGTGCATGCTCCTCCAGGCTAAACCTACAAAATCGTAGGGTGGACGAATCACCTGAGGATAATTCCAGCAACACTGTCGAAACAGTGAACCAAAAAGTCCTTGGGGAAGTGCCCGGAGCCGTCAAGCCTTACCTAGAGGAGTATGCACGGGATGAAAAAGAAGAGAACCCACGTTTCCGAAAGGTTCATTTTACGAGTTCTCAACAGTATGATGTCCTGTCTCTCGTGGTAGAATGCTAGCACTGCAATATTTTTATGTCAAGTCCCCCTCCAGATTCTGATTTCTCAGTTCAGTCACTCGATTCAGCTCTTCGCCCGAGTAAATGGGATGAATATGTCGGACAATCACAGATAAAAGCGAATGTGCGGATAGCTATCGACGCAGCAAAAAAACGTGGTGGTATGCCTGAACATATTTTATTTTATGGGCCACCAGGAGTCGGGAAAACAACTCTCGCTCACCTCATTTCTGCAACACTTGAAGTTCCTCTCAAAACAACATCTGGTGTGGCCATTGAACGTTCCGCAGATCTTGCTGCCATACTCACTAATCTTGAATCAAACACTGTTCTTTTTATTGATGAAATTCATCGGTTATCTCATAAAATTGAAGAACTACTTTATCCAGCTCTTGAGTCCGGTCATTTAGATATTATTCTCGGGAAAGGGCCATCTGCGCGCACTGTTGAACTGCAACTTCCCCCTTTTACCCTTGTCGGCGCAACAACGCGTGTTGCTGACCTTTCAGGACCACTGCGTTCACGTTTCGGTGGTGGTACCTATCAACTTGATTTTTATAATGACAAAGAATTATGTGACATTGTTCGCCGTAGTGCACAAGTACTTGGTTTATCTGCTCCAGAGGAAGTTATTGAACGAGTTGCAACAAGAAGCCGTGCAACACCACGTATTGCAAACAGTTTACTAAAACGTATTCGTGATTTTTCTGAAGTATATGAACGGCCATTATCTGCAACAGTATGTGACGAGGCCTGTAAACTCTTCGGCGTCGATACAATTGGTCTCACTAAAGATGATCGCCGTTACTTACATACTCTCAAAGAAGGTTTCCGAGGAGGTCCCGCAGGAGTACGCGCACTTGCTGCTACTCTTCATGAAGACCCTGATACACTCGAGAATGTATATGAACCTTATCTTTTACGAATCGGCTTTATAGAACGGTCATCTCGCGGAAGAATTTTGACTAAAAAAGGCAGTGCCTATCTGAAAAAGACTCCTTTATAAACTTTTAAATACTATCTGAAAACTGTATATATTTTTGGTAACATAGAAATATGAGCGGACACAATAAATGGACACAAATAAAACATAAGAAAGCATCTACTGATGCAGCAAAAAGCCGTATATTTTCTCGTTATGCACGCCTTATAACACTTGAATCGAAAAAATCTGGAGGTGACGTCTCTGCACCAAGTCTCGCTGCTGCAATTACTCGGGCAAAATCTGAAAACATGCCTAAAGACAATATTGAGAGAGCTGTTGCTAAGGGTATTAGTAAAGATGCAAATGACCTTGAACAAGTCTCCTATGAAGCATATGGCCCAGGAGGAGTCGCTATTATTATAGATGCCCTTACCGATAATAAAAATCGTTCAACACAGGAAATAAAACACCTCCTTTCAAAAAATGGCATTGAAATGGCTCCTCAAGGGGCTGCGAGTTGGGCATTTGCTAAAAGTCCAGATGGTCTACTTACACCACATGAACCTTTAGTGGATATGACTGATACTGACGAGCACAAACTCCAATCAATACTTGGAGAGCTTGCAGAAAATGATGATGTACAAATAACATATACAAATGCACGAGGTTATGAACATACAAGTGAATAGAATGTTTTCTACACAATAGATTATGCGTATTCTCGCTATCGATCCTGGATATGATCATCTTGGTATCGCTGTTGTTGAAGGAGATCCTTCTAAACCAACTCTTATATGGAGTACGTGTGTCATTCCTAAAAAAGGAAAACATGAGATGCGTCTCGCGTGTGTCTCTATTGCTACGGAAGAAGCTATCACTAAATACACACCTGATGCTCTCGCAATAGAGACACTTTTTTTTAGTGTAAACAAAAAAACAGCACTTGGTGTTGCTGAAGCTCGTGGAGCCATACTTTCCATGGCTGGCCGTGCTACCCTCCCTGTAATAGAGTGTTCACCTCAACAAGTAAAATTAGCGGTTACTGGGCACGGGAGAGCAGATAAAGCTTCTATTATTCGTATGGTACCTCGCCTCATTACACTTCCTCCTAAAAAAAGTCGTCTTGATGATGAATATGATGCTATAGCGCTTGGTATATCTGCGCTCACGATAATACAATGACGTTATAAATACTGTACTGCATGCTAAAATCGACTTTATGATGAGAATTTGGAAAATTCCTTTCAAACACAAAATACTTATTTCTTTTTTAGTTATTTTTGGAGCCGGATTATTTGGAGCTGGCAGTCTTCTTCTTGTTATTGCATTTACACCAACACCCGATATTGCTTCTTTCGCAAATCGCCAAGTAGATCAGTCAACAAAAATTTATGACCGTACTGGTCAGGTACTTTTGTATGATTATAATCGCGATGCACGACGTAATATCATTTCCCTTTCAGATATTTCACCAAATATTATTAATGCTACTGTCGCTATTGAAGATTCAAGTTTTTACGAACATGGCGGTATTCGTGTCACCTCAATAATCCGCGCAGCGCTCGCTGACCTTGTTCCTGGTGGATCCACACAAGGAGGATCTACTATTACTCAACAGGTTGTAAAAAATACAATACTCACTAATAAAAAGACTATTTCTAGAAAAGTTCACGAATGGGTGCTTGCGATAAAACTTGAGCAAGAGTATTCAAAAAATCAGATACTTGGAATCTATTTAAATGATATTCCTTTTGGAGGAACTCTCTATGGTGTTGAAGCGGCATCAGAAACATATTTTGGTATTCCTGCCAAAGATGTTTCGCTTGCTCAAGCAGCTTATCTTGCCGCAATGATTCAAGCTCCGTCTTACTATTCCCCCCATGGAAGGCATCGTACTGAGCTTGATACACGCAAGAATGTAGTGCTTGATCGAATGCGTACTCTTGGATTTATTACCGATAGCGAATATTCTACTGCAGAAAAAGAGACAGTTGCTTTTTTAAGTAGGGCACAAAATAATATAATCGCTCCTCATTTTGTATTCTATATTCTTGATAAATTGAAACAATTATATGGTTCAAATGCTCTTGTTTCTGGACTTAAAGTTACTACTACGCTAGATGCTGATCTCCAAGCACATGCGGAAAGTATTATATCTACTACGGCACCAATTATTTTAAAGAATGATAACGCGAGCAATGAATCAATGATTGCCATTGACCCACCAACTGGAGAAATACTTTCCATGATTGGTTCGAGTGATTTTTTTAGTACGACAACTGATGGACAGTACAATGCTTCACTTGCTCTTCGGCAACCTGGTTCCACAATGAAACCTTTTATTTATTCTTTAGCTCTTGAAAAAGGGTATACGCGTGACACCATTGTCTTTGATGTACCAACGCAATTCTCAACAGAATGTTCTCCGAAAGACGTTACAAATAGTACTCCACCCTGCTACGCTCCAGTGAATTTCGATAATACCTTCCGTGGCCCAATGACTTTTGAGACTGCATTAGCTCAATCAATAAATATTCCTGCAATTAAAGTTCTCTATTTAGTTGGAATCCAAAAAGCTATACAATTAGCTGAAGCAATGGGTCTTACCTCCTTAGGGGATGCAAATAGATATGGACTCACTCTTGTTCTTGGTGGCGGAGAAGTGCGCCTCCTTGACCTCACAAGTGCGTATGCTGTGTTTGCAAACAGTGGTGTAAAGAATACTCCAGTTGGTATTCTTGAAGTTGATAATAATAAAGGGGTCGTTCTTCAAAAATACACCCCAAAACCTGAACGCGTACTACCAAAAAATATTGCAAATAGTATAAATGCAATGCTCTCAGATAACCCTGCGCGTGTACCAGAATATACACTACATTCTCCTCTTTATTTTCCTGGGTATGATGTTGCGGTAAAAACAGGAACAACAGATGACACTCGAGATGCATGGGTTGTTGGATATACTCCCTCTATAGCTATAGGCACCTGGGCTGGGAATAATGACAATACACCAATGAAGAAGAGTATCGCTGGTCTCATTCTCGCTCCTTCATGGAATAAAATTATGGCTTATGCTATATCAAAATATCCAAAGAAATATTTTGGTGAAGCTAATCCTATTCCAGCGACAGTCCCACTAATGCTTCAAGGGAATTGGCGTATTCCAGATCTAAATGGAGAAATAATTCCACACAGTCTCCTTTACTGGACTGATAAAAATAACCCACGAAATTCTCAACTTATAGATTCTTCACAGGATCCACAATATTCTTATTGGGAATATGGAATATCTGCTTTTTATGCCACTCACCCAAATACTTTCAAAAATGGAGTACAACTTCCTGTTCCTCTTACTTATATCGCTACTACCACTCAAAATAATAATTAACTATTACTGATTCATTGGTGAAACTAAATAAAGAAGTGAATTGTCACCAACTCCTTTTATGATAAGCGGTCTCCCTATTCCCGCAGCGGATAATGAAATACTTTCTGTAGTAGTAAGACTTAAAGCAGTAGTAAGATATTTATAATTAAAAGCTATACTAAGTTCTGATCCTTCAATTTGTGCAGAAAATGATTCTGATGATTCTCCAATTTCAGTATTTCGAGCGAAGAGAAAAAGTTTTTTACTTTTAGGATCAAAATGTAATCGTATTTTTTGAAATGAATCTGAAAAAACAATTGTTCTTTTAAGAGCAGATTCAAAATCTTTTCTAAGAACAATTGCTTCAACAACAGATTCTTTTGGAATTATTTGGCTATAATCTGGATATACCGCGTTAGTAAGTCTCGATACTAACATTCCTACACTACTTACAAATGCACATTGATTATCATCAAATGAGACAACAACATCCTCATCTGGAAGAGCTTGTGCTATCTCAATAGCATTTTTAGCTGGAATGAGAAATTTACCTTGAATACCCTTATTTGAGAGTCCTATTTTCTTTTCGGCAAGTCTAAATGAATCAGTAGAAACTGCGGTAAGTGTCCCTCCCTCCATATACATGAAAATACTAGCTAATTCTGGACGTATAGTTGAAGGAGAAGCGCATGAAGCAATACTAGTAAATATTTTTTTAAGAGAAATTCCTGGAATAGTTATTTTATTTTTTGGATTTTCTGGAAAAGGTATTGATGGAAAATCATCATAAGGAATTGTTTTAATAGAGCTTTTTCCTGTCTTACTTTTAAGAAGTAAAATATCTCCAGTTTTCTCTAGTTCAACCAAACCTTCTCCAGTAAAAGAGGAAGTTATTTGTTGAAAAATGAGTGCAGGAATTGCCACAACTCCATTTTCTTTACATACCCCATCAATCTTCATATCAATCCCTGTTTCAAGATTTGTTGCCCGTAATTTAATTCCATCATCTCCGGCAATAAGTAAAATAGAAGTAAGTGCTGGAAGGGTTGCACTCTTTCTTTCTGCGAATCGAGAGACGATATACACAGCCTCTGATAGTATTTTTTTATTTATTGAAATATTCATACCTATACTTATTAGGGTTGTTGATAGCGGGAGAACTCAATATAATAGTGTATATAAGCTCTATTTTTAGAGTCTAAATTCTTATAATTTGTGGAAAAGTATATCATAAGTGCTATACAAGTAATGTTCTAATACTTTGAATCTCTTTTTGTAACTCGCTATCCTCAATTACTTCACGCTTTATTTTCTCACAAGAATGGATAACAGTAGTATGGTCTCGACCACCAAGTTTCATACCTATAGTTGGATATGAAATATTAAAATCCTCTCTAAGAATATACATAATTATTTGACGAGGTAGCACCACTTCCCTCCTGCGAGTTTTTTCATAAATACTACTTTCATCAATTCCATAAAAGGTAGCAACTTTATCAACTACATTTTTAACAGAAATATTTTTTTGCGGACGAGTGAAAGAACGTAGACATTGCCGTACTTCCGCAATATCAGGCACATGACCTTTAACTTGAGCATGACATACTAAACTGTTTATCATTCCTTCAAGCTCTCTTATAGAGCCTGACTCAGAAGTGGCAATATATTCAATAACATCATCAGAGAATAATATTCCGTGTACAGACGCTTTTTTGCGTATAATTGCCATACGTGACTCTGTGTCCGGTTCACCAATATCAACTGCCATACCGCTCGCAAGGCGCCCTTTTAGGCGTTCTGCAATGTCAGGTATAGCAACAGGAGATCGGTCAGATGAGAAAACAATTTGTTTATTATTATCATGTAATGCATTGAATAAATGAAAGAGTTCTTCTTGAGTCTTCTCTTTTTTTGAAAGAAATTGCACATCATCCATTATAAGGAGATCATATTGCCTATATTTATCTTTAAATCGGTTTGCAGTGCCTGACTGAACAGAGTCAGTATAATCAACAACAAATTTCTCAGAAGTAAGATAATAGACTTTTCGTCTTGGGTACTGTTTCTTAAAAAAATTTCCTACCGCTTGTATAAGGTGTGTTTTTCCCCTTCCTGTATCACCATAAATAAAAAGTGGATTATACGTGATTCCAGGACGCTGAATGACTGCTTGTGCCGCTGCGTACGCAAGATCATTAAATGCTCCAACAACAAAAGTGTCTAAAGTGTATCGTGGATTAAGATTATCACTTTTATTTATATAAAATTTATCAAGAGGAAGTTTCATTGCCCCTAACTCATTTTTTGCTTCACGGATAGGTTGTTTTCGACGACTATCTTTTATAATAAGATAGTCTATATTTCTAAACTCATGTGAAATATCACGAGTTATCTTTAAAAGAAGAGTGTGGAATTTTTTTAGATACCAATCTTTAAAAAATTGACTTGGTACACCTATATAAATAATTCCATCCTCCCCTATTTTTACGATAGAGCTATTACGAAACCATGTATTAAAATTTGCAGAAGAAATAGAGAGCTCAACTTGCGTAAGTATAAATTCCCACAGTTCGCGTATATTTCCTTTGTCCATAGATAAGAGAATTATACGCTTATAGAAAAATGGACGCCATACTAGCATTTCGTGGAGAACCTGTTAGTATTGTGTGCATAACTTTATCGAACGACTTTTATGTCAAAAAGAACCTACCAACCAAAAAAACGTAAGCGTGCCAAAACTCATGGATTTTTGGCGCGTACAAAAACGCCTTCTGGAAAGAAGATTCTACAAGGTCGACGACGTATGGGACGAAAGAAACTCTCTGTCTCCTAATTTTTTGTGTTTCGACGCCAAGAAAGACTTCCTAGAAGCGTTTTTTTAAACCATGGGAAGCGTTTTTTTTCTCAAAATTTTTCAGTAACAATACCTGAAAAAGCTATAGGATACGCGGTAGTTGTATCAAAAAAGACTGCGCGACTTTCAGTAACTCGTCATAGAATTAAACGAAAAGTCATAGTGGCATTAAAGGACATTAAACTTCCACCCGCACTTATTATTTTTCCAAAATCTTCTATTACTAAAATGCCAATGGAAGATATTAAGGTAGAATTAAAAAAGCTACTATCTAAAATAGCGTTCTAAAGTACAATAACTTCATGATTTCAACTCTCTTTAATATCGCCTTCTATAATCCTATTTATAATGCGCTTGTTGCGCTTGTTGCAATTGTCCCAGGCGGAGATGTTGGTATCGCCGTCGTACTCATTACTATACTGATACGTCTTGTATTACTTCCCTTTTCACTCTCTGCAGCTCGCACACAAAGAGCAATGAAGGTACTTGAGCCCAAAATTAAACATTTAAAAGAGAAACATAAGGGAAATAAGGAAAAAGAAGCGCTTGAAACTCTTGCTCTCTACAAAGAGGCTCGGGTGAACCCATTTGCAAGCATTCTTACCGTTTTCATTCAGATTCCAGTGCTCCTTGCTCTCTACTGGGTATTTTTATATGAGCCATTTTCAGTTATTAATACAAATCTACTCTATGCAATAACTCCTATTCCACAAGTAGTATCTCTTAGTTTTCTCGGTCTCATATCAGTTTCAAGTAAAAGCTATATTTTAGCAGTATTAGCGGGTCTCACTCAATTTTTCCAAGCACACACCGCCCTTTCAGGGACTATGAAACCTTCACCTTCGAAAGGTATGCAAGGTGATTTTCAGAAAATAATGGGTATGCAGCTTAAATTTGTCTTTCCTTTCATTATTGGAATCATTTCTTATACAACAGGAGGTGCAATTGCCATTTATTTCATTACAACGAATCTTGTTGGGGTACTCCAAGAATTACATGTACGGCGCAAAATTAATGAGGAATTTAGAGAAATGGAGGATATAGCAGGTGTTCCGGACGCTCTTCCTAAAGGAATGTAATCTATTTTAGATTTAAAGTGTGTATACCCAAAGTGATCCATCATTTTTGTTCACAAAAGTGAGCGTTGTATTCGCTGAATCTACAGAGAGAGCTTCAGCGTCAAGATTACTATTCGTTTGTTTAGGGAAATCAAGTAGCAACTTAGCATATCTGCCAGAAACATTTATTTTCCAAATACGATCAGAGAAGTGAATGGCACCTTGATACCAATCATCCGGTAAGATTGCTCCAGAAATAGAATTTTTAGGAATTCCGCAATACACTACTGAATCATCAGCCGCCCATACACACTTATCTACAATAGTTGCTACGGGAAGAGGAACTATCTCTCTTGTCTCAGTATTGATGAGCTCCATATCCATCGTTTCTTTGTGTAGATAACTTATCAGCACCCACTTTCCTGAATGACTTGTAAGAGCGACAAGCCCCTTCTCTGGTCCTGCTATACGTGAGAAATTACCAGAATCATCGATAAGATAGGCATATCCATTAAGAGTGGCGGAAGCTTTCGTAAAAGCTAAATAGTGTTTAGGGCCGGCAAATTGTAAGCGTAGAGAGGAAAGTGGCGTAGTGAAAAGCTCTGTTGAACGACTTCCATCTAAATTATAAAGTGAGGCTGATGAACCATTTACTCCAGAAGCAAGTGTCAAAATTCCTGCTGAAGAAACAGCAATATCTGCAAGGTCCTGAGGTAAGAAAAATCCATCTGACTTACTAGAGGTAAGACTATATGTATTTATAATCGAAGAATTAGCACCAGAAAGATATTGTATAAATGTTGTCATGCCATTTGGTAACCATTTTGCATTTTGAATACCAGGAATAGTTTTATTTGAAATACGTGTAAGAATTCCTTTTGTTACAGAATAAGAATATATATTTCCACTTCTGCGTTCAATGTATTTGACGAGGGTATCAGGTGAAGAACTAGCATTTACTGCCGGCGTTGTAACAACTACCTCTCCGGGAACTATTGGTCCTGCACTAATTTCCGTCAGACGACTAAAAGTTTTCGTTGAACTAGCTTGTGTTGCCTCTGTTTTTGTAGGAATAGAACCAAAAGAAGAATTCTGTCCTGCAGATGGGAAACGTATATTACTACTTGGTGTAGCAATAGTAACGTTTGCCGTGCGTAAGAAGAAAAAGAAGTAGGTTGCTCCCCCTATCCCGAGGATGGTAATAACTATCACAATGATAATAAGTGTACGTCGCATAATTATTTGACTGGTATCCATGATGGATTTTTATCGCATGTACTAAATTTTTTAAATTTAATATAATGGTTCTTACACGACAATACTTCTGTATAGCACGTACCTTGTGTGCAAGGAGTTTCAGGGCCTTTACTTATACAAGTTCTTGCTCCAATATCTGCACATATTTTTGCAAATTGCACAGCTGAAGCTCCATTATTTGGATTTGTCTTAGTTTGAGCTAACGGCTGTAATTCATTGATTAAGGTTGTAAACAAAGAAGTAGGCCCCATAACAAATGTATAATTTTTAGTTCCTGAGCAAGTCACCAAATAATGTGACGTCGTAGGATCTCCAAAAACAAACATTTCTTTCAAATTACCAGTACACTTCTGTCCCCAATTCGCTGCATTTTTTTCAGAGAAACAAAATGCCGTTTGAAGAATTCCTTTTTTTCCTTTCGTATCACATGTTAGCTTCTTATGCGGGGCATAATTATATGTAAAACTTCTTCCTGATTGAGTATCGAGTACTGGGAGATTGAGTGAAAGATTTAAAATATTTGGATTAATAATAGAGAAGACGAGTACGGGAGAAAGAACGAGAACAAGACCAAGAATGGCTTGTTCAATACGTTGTTTCCCTACTGCATGTTTACTAATACTGTCTTGTGTTGCAATCTCCAGTCCACCCCAAATTATATAAATAACTGCGAGTACTGCTGACAATCCAATTATAAATTTATAAAGATTATTAAGATAGGTAGCTAGGCCTGGTGTATCTGCCGTCACTCCTTTTGTAAGTCCTGGAATAGGAGCGAGAGGTACAAAACCTGTTTTAATCGATGAGGATCCTAAATTAATACTCTTAGTCGATGAGGTCGCCAAATTGACACTCTTAGTCGATGAGGTTGCTAAATTAGCATCGTTGTTGGTTGATGCGTGTACTTGTGGCACAAATATAAAAAAGAGGAGAGTAATGGAAAAGAATATTGTTATCCAGCGTATATATAGATGGGTTTCTGCAATAAATTTATCATTTCCAATGAGGTTCATAGGCCAAAGAGATTAGTACGTGTAGAGGCACCAAAAGAAAGCGAAAGAGTAGTATTTGCTGTGGCAAGTGTGCCTGATGACGCAGTTAGCGAAATACGTGCACTTCCTTTCCCTGCGCCAGTTGGGCGAAGTGTTAGGGTATTTCCTGATTGCGCAAAATTACCGTTCAAAAACCATTGAAGGAGGGGTGTGCCATTTGTAGTGGGAAGCGAAAATGAAGCACCATAGAGTGCTGTTTCAGCACTGCTTATAGTTAACGAATTAGCAAGTGCATGGTCAAATAATATTCCGAGTAGTGGATCATGTTTATAAATACGTACACTTGGTTCTTGCGGTGAAAGAGAAAGTGATGCATTGCCAGTAAGGTTTCCATTCTGGTTCTGTACCACAACAGAAACAGTTCGTGTTCGATATTGAAGTGGTGAGGCAATAATTACTGTGGTCCTCCCTATTCCCGATACACTTACAACTCTCGTTCCATCAATAGTCCATGTATATGAGAGCGATGAAGGAGGTATTACTGAACCATTTGCAGAATGTAGATTTGCGATTGCAATAACACGAGAAGTTCCCCCAAGTGGTATCAATGGTTTCCCAAGGTATAACGGTGGAACAGAAGAATTTGGTTCAACAATAATACTTACATCCTCTGGTGTTATAGATATATTTTTATGGTAGACAACGCCATTTGTCGAAATAGCAATGGATACTTTTGTTGATTTACCAGGTGCCCCGAGAAAAATTGAGATTGGTTTTATATTTCCTCTGTATGCTTCTTTACCTCCAATGGAAACTGTAATAGTAGAATTACTGAGATTAAGTGATCCGGAAAGAAACGAAAGAGTCGCTGCGGAGTACGCTTGTGGATGTTGAGGAGACACTGATACCGTGAACGGAATCGTTTTGGTAAATGATTGAGCGTTTACGGTAATAGGCACTATAAATATACCAAGGCTGATGAACAGGAGCGGTATATATGGAGCGCGGAGAAGCATACTCTTAGTATATAACTAGTTTGCCTTCTTTAGTTCGTTGTATGTTATTCATCGGGGATTTCTTCTTCATCATAAATATTGTCAGCTTCTTCCTCTGCAATTTGTTGTGCGTACATTTGTTGTGAAAAAAGAGCAGCTTGCATTTGTTTAGTCTTAATATTTTTTTGTTGGGTATCCTCCCATTTCTTTAAAAGGATACGTTCTTCTTTTATTTGGGTGTGATACATTCGCCACATAGTGATGGTAATAGCAGGGATACTTCCAATAAAAGGTATTTCACTCGCTCCGAATCCGAGCATAATCCAGAGTAAGCTCATTTTATTTCTTTTAAAAATGCGGGAATTAGTGAAAACAAGCCATAATACAATACTTAACCAGCCAGCAATACCAATAGCGAAGGCCATAATGAAACCAAATACCTCAAGTTCAGGTCCTCCAAAGATGCCCACCAGTGAACCTATTACAGCCCCAGTCGAATTTCCAACGGCACTACTCCCTGTGTATTGGCTAACAACACCGCTAGCTAGAAGACCACTTAGTACCGCTCCGAAAATCCAAAACCATTCAAACATTAAGCGAAGACCATCAAAGACAACAGCGAAAATTAGTGTAGGAGTTGCTTTTGCCCATGTCATCGTTGGGGGCGGTGTCGCGTTTGCGGCCATTACCTATAGTATACCTGGTAATAGAATAAATTTTTATCGCTATACGCAACTTTTGGTAGTAAAAAACTATCTATTGATCTGCAAGTCGATTTTTCTCTTGTTTAATAGCAAGAAGTTGTGATGGATCACTGGTGATAATTTGATCTTCGGTATAGCTCGCGACTATCTTGATAGCAACATGTTTTAATCCTGCGAAGAAGAGACCTTCCCCCACTCCCGCTTCAAGGAGTAAATATTTTTCTTCATCGGTTAGGTTAAAAGTTTTCTGTAGCACATCGATAGTTGTCGGTGATTGTTTGAGTAAAAGTTGTAGAGACGAGTTTGTGAGAATAGGACGACCGTACGGACTTTTCAAGAAATCTTCAACATCTTGAGTAATAGTACACACTCCAAGATAATATTTACGACCACGTTTGGCGAGAGAATAAAGGAAACTTGCGGTATCTTCACTCTTCATCATCCACCAAGCCTCATCGATGATGAGTAGGCGTTTTTTAAGATTATGACGAATAGCATTCCAGATATAGTGCGTAATGATATACATTGCTACTGGTTTGAGTTCATCTTCCATGTCGCGAACAGAAAAGACAACAAATTGTTGCTTAATATCTATATTTGTCGGTTGATTAAGAAATCCTGCCCAGGTACCACGTGTGTATTTAGAGAGGCGCTCAACAAGAGATTCGCTACCTTCCATACCAGAAAGTACTTGCTCAAAATCTGAAAGGAGGGGTGATTCAGCACCAGTAAAATCGGCTTCACCAGTAATATCTTTGAGTGAATAGGTTTCAGAAATTGCACGATCAATAATGGCATCTTCTTCTGGAGTAAGACCGCCGAGCATAATACGGAAAAGTCCAACGAGATTAATGATATTGCTACGCAGAATATCGCGTGGGTCTTCATCTTCTTTGACGGGAGGAAGATCAAATGGATTGATGTGGTGTTCTGATGAAAGTGAGATACGAAAAGAACGACCACCGGTTGCCTCTGTAAGTTGGTCATACTCATGTTCTGGATCAATGACAATGACATCTATACCAAACATGAGCGAGCGCAAAATTTCTAGTTTTGTCGCATAACTCTTACCAGAACCAGATTTTGCAAAAACAACAGAGTTGTAATTCTCGAGAGAAAAACGATCAAATAAAATCAGAGAAGAATTATGTCGATTGATACCATAAAGAATGCCTCGGTCACTTGTGAGATCGAAAGAAACAAATGGGAAAAGAGAAGAAAGGGGCGAAGAATTTAATTTTGAATTTACTTGGAGTTCATCTTTCCCTAGTGGCAAGCATGAGCGAAATCCTTGTTCTTGTTGGAAAAGTGCCGGTTTGGTATAAACCAATTTCGCGTCAAGAATTCCGCGTATATCACCTTCGGTCTTTTCAATTTCTTCTTTTGAATCTCCATAAAGAGCGAGATAAAGCCCAACTTCGAATAGTTTTTCTTGTGCTTGTTGCAGATTATCCCGCAAACTCTCGAGATCTTGATAGGCAGTGTCGAGAAGTGGATCACGTACAAGCCCTTTTGATTCACGTTCATTTATTTGGCTCTGTACCTCAGCAACTTTCTTCTGGAATCCGCGCAAAGCTTGTTCCGTATCAATTGGATGAATAAATATTGATACATCGAGTACTTTGTCGAGATTAATAACAGGCGAAAACCATCCATCAGAAAGGAATCGCGGATATGAAATGGTATAGAACGAACGAACAAATTTTTCACTAAGTTGTAGTTCACGAGAGCCAATTTGCAGCGCCGTTGGTGCGATAGTGTCAACTAAATCAAGAGATTCTTGTTTGTAGACATCTTTTGGCAACATCGGTGCAGTCATCGGTGTGTCATCTTTTTTCTTTCGGTTTATAAAATCAAGGAGAGACATTTCAATAAGTTTAATTATCGAGGCGAATAGGATTTTCAAGCTCACCTGGATTAAATGAGCGATAGAAGAGCTCAATTATTTCCTCAGTGCCTAAAGGAACCGCTCGCACCCCAGTACTTGTAAGTCCTCCAATGACAAGTGAAAGACGTTGCTCGAGTTGAGCCCGATCTTCTTCAAAAGAAACATTACTTTGCGTAGTTGTTTTCTTCTTATTAAAGAGATAAGAGGTAGCCCCTGATGCACTTAGACGTGGTGAGTACGGAACAACAATATAAAAAGATTTAGTCATAATATTCGCCTGATCGGTGAAGGAACGAATAAATTCGATATATTCACGCAGTTGAATACGCATCAATTCAGTTTGTTGTTCAGGCGCTTTTTTCTCCAGTAGTGCGATATAGGGTCGCAAATCCATTTTACGTGAGTTTATGACAATTTGTATTGAAAAATCGAGTGTGTTGAGAAAATTCTGGAACCCTTCGATGATGGCGCGTTGTTCATCTGCAGATTTAAGACCAAAGTTTACTGATGAACACATGAGTATACCGTTGTATCCCCCATCTTTAAGAATAACAGTGCCTTTCCGTATTTCTTTTATCGGAACGAATTGTTGGGTTGCGCCTTGGGATTTAATTGTTGCCATATTTATGATTCGAGTTCATCAGAACCTACTCCCTTTTTAACATCAAGTGACCAAGCAAGCTCAGAAAGTTTACCTTGTGTAAGTCGAGAGACTCTAGGAGTATTAGCAATTGTTTCAGCTTTAATTTTTTCTGCCGCTTCTTGTTCATCCAGTATACGTTTTTTTGCAGTCGGTTCTTGATGTTTCCATAAGAAGAGTTTCGCACCAGTGTAATAATTGAATCCCGCCTCAAGCATCTCAATAAAAGGTTTTCCATTTATTTTATAGAATGAGAGCATAGCACCGAGCGCTACGACAGGGATTGCTACGAGAATAGCAAATATGATAGGTAAATAGGCAAATGCCACAATACAAAGACCACCAGTACCGGCGATATAAATAAATTGTTTGAGCGTTAGCGGTCCAACAATTTTATCTTCAATTTCAATAAACTGTGGTACATGGTATTCCATCATGTATCAGTATACCAGTCACTTGCAACGATTTTACGCTTTCTTTAAATAAGCTATGTTCCAGTAATATCTTTTGTTTGGATAGGACTCTCAATGCCTGGAGACCATGTTGCTTCGATAGTACTGAATTCTTTCTCATATTCTTTTACTTGATGAGTGAGGCTTTGTACGAAACGTTTCATATGTTGAGGGGTGAGGGCGTAAGCATTTGCTGTTTCTCCTACAGTCATAACAACAATAAAACTCTCTTCGGAATGTCCAGCTAATACATTTTCACAAAATTGTTTAGGTATTTTATTAAGATCCATATATGTCAGTTTATTATTTATAATAAAGTAAGTCTAATACTTATCCGGTAATGATACTAAAGAGCCAAAGAACGAAACCGAAAAACGGCCCTGAAAAGACAAAGGAAAAGACGAGCAAAAAGATAATGATAGATAAAGCTCCCGCACCACGTATTTTATTTTCAAATTGGGTCAGGCCCATGGAGAGATTCCATGGGAGTGCTGAACGCAAAGCAGTGAATCCATCCAAAGGTGGAAATGGAATGAGATTGAATAGTCCGAGAAATAGATTTACAAAAGAGATAGTTGCCGCAAGTGAAATAGCTGTTGCATCAAAACCAAGCATAGCCCCCCAACGAACCAAAAGACCGAAAATAATAGCGAGAAATAGATTTGTGGCGCTACCGGCAATTGCTACAAGAGTTTCACCCCAGCGTTTACTACGAAGATTATATGGATTATATGGTACCGGCCGTGCCCAACCAAAGAGAATTGGTGAACTTGAGAAGACAAGGAGTGCTGGGATAATTATTGAACCCATGAGATCGATATGGGGTACTGGGTTTAGGGTAAGACGACCGGCCATACGAGCCGTAGGGTCACCAAGGGAATCCGCTGCGTAGCCATGAGCTACTTCATGGGCGATAACGGAGAGAATAAGTATAATAAGGGCTAAAATGCTAGTCATGTTGCTCGGTTTCCGTTCTATGGTACCATGCGGAAACTATGGCACGAACCTGTGACGTTACTGGAAAGAGTACGCAAGTCGGTGGACGGTATTCAAACCGTACCCGTGCGACGCAATATAATCCAACTGGTAAAGTACGACGTAAAGCAAATCTTCATCGTCGACGTATTTACGTACCTGAGATCGATAAGACTGTTATCGTCGATGTTTCCGCAAAAGGATTGAAAACTATCAAGAAGAACGGAGCTTTTGCTACTCTCAAGAAGATAGGAAAAATTTAAATCTATTCAAGTAGACAATAACCCGCAGCCATGAAGGCTGCGGGTTATTGTTTATACACCAGCCTACCGTTTGATATATACGTACGAGGTGCTGTTGAGGAAGAAATACGTATAACGGACCTTGTATTAGTATCACCAAGCTTAGTACGCCATTTTTCTACTCGTGGAGATATATTTTCTTCAATAAGAAATGAAGTAACGCCATACGAAATTCTCAATATAAGTGCTCCGTATTTAGAATTTTGTGCCGTTGGAGTTCTTGGTGGCCAAAGTACATCGAGAGCTACCTCTTTACTGATAGCTAATGTATCTCCACGATATAGATAGACTTGTATGAGTTTCGGTACTGCGTTTGTTACTGTGGTGATTGTCGATTCAATGCTATGTGTACTTCTGACGTTAGGGCGAAACAGTTCTTTCACTTTGTAATGTTCAAATACTGTTGGTAGCCCTCCGACGGTGTTGCTGTTTATATTAGTAAGCAGTATGGCAGATATACTTCGTTGCCACTCAGGGAGTGTCTCTCCGAGCAAGCGTACTATAGAAGCATCTGCACCAGTATTGATGAGTATACTGCGCCCTTTGGGAGTGCGGATGAGTATGGCACTCCCCTTTTTCATCGGTAATATTGATACGGTTAGTATCTTTTCTTTAAAAACAGCTCGATATACGAATACGTTTAGTATCACCAATAGCACTATGAATCCTACGAGCGAATTTCGTTTTAATATCACTTATATAGCTTACCTTAGAGAAAAACCAATCATACCTATGATTGGTTTTTATATTTCTATACCATATAAGTTTTTACATTTAAACTTATATTGCTATTTTATGAAGATATTCACGAAATCGTTCAAAACTGAATGTCGACTCTCTAAGCTCATAACGAGCTTTTTCTTTCGAAATGAGAGAAAAGATTAGAATATCCTCTTTTGTAAAGATCTTAATATACGAGAATACCCCTTTATACCAGATCGACAATAACTGTTCTTCTTCATTATCTTCTAGACACTCCAAATCGATTTTTTTATCTTCATCAGCGATAAGAAGTTGTTTACTATAAAGTTTTTCAAGCTGTGATGCCATAAACATTTCCCTTCTTTCCTTTTTGAATTTACTCTAATTTCATAATAAAATCTTTGACTGAATAAGTCAAATAAACGAGATGCGCCTCTAATAGAGGTATCACCTAGGAGGTGATTTATATCTTAGGGTATAGTGAGAATAAATAACTACTAACATTCATGAGCTATACAA
>QIHK01000047.1 GCA_003230945.1 Candidatus Kaiserbacteria bacterium | reverse complement strand
AGATTTCAAAAATAAAATGAAAGAACATCAGAAACTTTCACAAGCTGGAGCAACACAAAAGTTTACTGGGGGACTCGCCGACCAATCGGAGCAAACGATTCGTTATCATACGGCCCACCACTTACTTCTTAAAGCACTTCAAATAGTTCTAGGACCGGAAGTACACCAGCGTGGCAGTAATATTACAAGTGAACGACTACGTATTGATTTTTCTTATGGTAAGAAAATGACACCAGAACAAAAAGAACAAGTAGAAAAAATAGTAAATGAAAAAATAGATGAAGCACTTCCCGTACTGTGTACCGTTATGAAAAAAGAAGAAGCGGAAAAACTAGATGCGGAGCATGAATTCGGTGCAGCATACCCTGATCAAGTGAACGTATATTCAATAGGACCCAAAAATGCCACTTCTCAAGAACCAAAAATTTCTGAAGCATTCTCAATTGAATTTTGTGGTGGCCCGCATGTAACGAATACGGCTGATCTTGGCATTGCTGATGCACATTTTCTAATTAAAAAAGAAGAAGCGTCATCAGCTGGCATTCGCCGAATCAAAGCAATTTTAAAATAAGTATGACTTTTAAAAAAGAATTCACCTATTGCGATAGTTTTTTAGTGCTTCTATATCGTATACTTTAACTAATGTCTTGGTTCACTCATCTTTTAAAACAATCTAAAACTGAATCAATAGTATTTGTAGATGTTGGCGCTGCGTCAGTCGCCGGTGGGTACGTACATTTTTCTGAGAAAGCAGCGCCAACTATGGTCTATACAAAACGAGTTGAAATCGCAATAGGCACCGATGAGTCTCATGAAAAAGCTATGGCGCGCGCGCTTACTACTCTTGGTGAAGCTCTTATTCGTGAGGGAGCTCCAGCACTATACCGAGCTGTTGGGCATGGAAATATTTCATCTATACTCGTGTCAATTAGTGCCCCTTGGCAGAAAACTATAATGCGCACTGAACGATTTGAAGATAAAAAAACTTTTACCTTTACACGACATATACTTGCTGAGGCAGTTAAGAATTCCACCACCACACCTGAAGGAAAGATGTTGGTTGATGAGAGTGTTATTGCGGTGATGCTCAATGGGTATGAAATACCCAATCCTATTGGGAAGACGGTACGTCGTGCGACGGTTATCGTTCTCACCTCATTTATTGATGAATCAGTAGCTCGGCTTATCGCAGTGGCTCTCGGTGCTCTTTTCCATACCAAGCGAGTTCTCTCTATCGCTGGGAGTTCACTACGTTACCAAGCTCTCAGAACTGCTTTTAAACATGAACGTAATGCACTCGTACTTGATGCCTCTGGACCAGAAATTGTTATATCTCTTATTCGTAAGGGACGTCTTCGCGCCACCACTGAAGCAAAAAGTAGTGAAGAAGGGAATTCTGAATGGGTACAAGATGTTACAAAAAGTCTCGCTGAAATAGCAAAGCGGTTTCCGCTTCCTCGCACCATTTTCTTAATCGCGGAACCAAACAAGGCCTCTATAATTAAAGAAACACTCGATAAAGCAAATCTCGGCAGTCTATGGCTTACCGAAGCACCGCCAAAAATTGTTACAGTACTTCCAAGTCATATAGCCCTTGTTAAGACAGGTACCGAAGCGTCTCCCGACCTTCCTCTTTTACTCATGACACTCTATTGGTCGGAGCACGGACATGATGATATTTAAAGTAAAAATTTAATTGTACACTTTCCACAATAGGTATATGAGAAGACATTGTTATACTGAGACTCATGCGTAAACTAGATGACATCATCCCTCCATCTCGTCGTCGAGATATGGATCAACAACAATTCAATGAATCCCCTTCAGAGAGGGGACGACAACCACTTCGTCTCTCGCCACGTTCTCCGAAATTCCCCTATACAACCCTTATAGGATTTACCATCGTTATTGCTATTTCTATTGGTGCTTTATTCTATTTTTCCGGTGCCAAGGTTGAAATAACTCCAAACTCCGCCTCAGCAATAGTACAAGGATCTTTTACGGCTACTCGTAGTTCTGGTGACTTGCCATTTGAAGTTATCTCAACAAAGAAAGTCGCCTCACAAACTGTTCAAGGGACTGGTAATAAAAAAGTATCTTCAATAGCTTCCGGTATTGTTACTGTCTACAATACACAATCGAAGGTACAGAGACTTGTTACAAAAACACGATTCGCTAATACGGCAGGTCTCGTATTTCGAATTCGTAAATCAATAAAAGTGCCAGCAGGAACTACCTCTAAACCAGGAAGTACTCGAATAACAGTTTACGCCGATCAACCAAGTAGCATATATAACATTGGACCGTCATCCTTCACTCTTCCAGGACTAGCGGGTACAAGTCTTGCAAGTAAAGTATATGCTCGTTCAACAGAGTCTATGACTGGAGGTGCTTCTGGAAATATTCCGACTATGAGTTCTTCTGCTGAGAAGAATGCAGTGACTGCTCTTATGACTGCTCTCTCATCAGATTTAGGGAAAAGTATTCAATCACAAGTTCCTGTAGGGTATGTTCTTTTATCAGGAGCTATACGTACTACGTACAAAGAATTAACTCCTGTACCGTCGTCAACAACCGGTATGGTTGATGTAAAAGAAGAAGGAACCGTTACAGCAGTTGTCTTCCCAAGTGCAGCGCTTGCTAAAGCAATCGCCAGTTCAGTTTCTGCTCTCGATTATCAAGGGAACCCAGTCACACTTGATACTACTACCGGTCTTACTTTAGCGAGTGTTTCAGGTATTCCAAATTCCTCAGATACTAATTTCAACTTTACACTTTCTGGCACAACTTCAATTCTCTACACGGTTAATGCACCGCGCATTGCTGCAGCCGTAGCAGGGAAAACGCGCGCTGAAGCAGAGGTTGTTCTCACTAATTATCCTGAAGTAAAACGGGCGGTATTGATTTTGCGTCCTTTTTGGAAGAAGACTTTTCCTAAAGACCCATCATCTATCACCATTTCAGTGCTACCGGCGACCTCACAGAATTGACGATATTTCAGCATTCTGTTACATTATTCTAGTACAGGCATGAATGACGACGAAGAAAAAAAAACAGCGATCGGCATCGTTGAAGAAGTGTTGCCGAGTTCTCTTTTTCGCGTTCGTTTGCCTGCCACAGAAAATGTAGCAGAGCAGACAGAAGTTCCTGCTGAAACCGAAGAGAGGGAAGGAGAGCTTTTGCTCGCTTACCTCGCGGGTAAGATGCGATTGCATCGTATAAGAGTTCTTATGGGAGATCAGGTAGAAATGGTGCTCGACCCTTATGGAGGACGAGCACGTATTGTACGTCGTCTATCTTAAGATAGTTATTAAACTAGTTGGTTAATTTTCAAATAGAATGAAAGTTCGTGCATCAATTAAGAAACAACAGGCAGGAGATCAACTCGTCCGTCGTGGAGGGACGCTTTATCGTATTAATAAGAAGAACCCCCGTCGTAAGGCACGCCAGGGCTAGTTTTTATATTTAATTTATCTAATTTTTATCATGCGTATAGCCGGTGTAACCATCTCAGACGAAAAGCATCTCGCATATGCGTTGCCGTCTATTTTTGGCATCGGTCATATGCGTGCTCTTGAAATTTTGAAAAAAGCAAATATAGAGCCAACAAAAAAAGGTAAGGATCTCACTCCTGAGGAAGAACAACAAATACGTTCACTCTCTGAAACATTTGTTATTGAAGGTGAACTTCGTCGCGAAATTGGTCAGAATATCAAACGTCTTAAAGATATTCGTAGTTACCGTGGCACTCGTCACGAAAGAGGGCTTCCCGTGCGGAATCAGCGTACAAAAACAAATTCTCGCACACGGCGAGGCAATGTCAGAAAGACTATGACCTCAGGTCGTCGTTCACTTGAGAAAACTTAATTCATAATTAAATTTATTTACCACTTATTATATGGGGAAAAAACGTATCGTTAGGAAAAGAGGGCGTGGATTGGACCAGGGACGTAAAGCCCGGGCTCTTTCAAAGATTTCAAAACGCCGTCTTGAAAAAGGAATACTTCATATTGAAGCTACTTTTAATAATACCAAAGCCACACTCACTGACGAGAAGGGTAATGCAATTATTTCATCTTCTGCTGGAGCACTTGGTTTTTCAGGTGCACGTAAATCTACCCCGTATGCAGCTGCAAAAGTTGGTGAGCTTCTTGGAGAAAAAAGTGCGGCAATAGGTCTGAAGGAGGCATCAATTATTATTCGTGGTGTTGGCTCAGGTCGTGAATCAGCTATACGTGCTTTCTCTAGTAAGGGTGTACAAATTCGTTCTATTAAAGATGCAACACCAATTCCACATAACGGTCCGCGCCCACCTAAGCCGCGCCGTGTATAATCTTCTATACTGCCTATGAAAACTGGACCACGATATAAAATAGCTAAACGTCTCGGTGCGAGTGTCTTTGAAAAAGCACAAACGCAGAAGTTTGCGCTGTCTGCTGATCGTAGCGAAAAAAATAAACGCCGCCGACGTCGTCGGAGGCAAAGCGAATACGGTAAACAAATGCTCGAGAAACAAAAAGTACGTATTACTTACGGACTTCCCGAGAAACAGTTCCGTAATTATGTAAATAAATCACTTCTCGTTAAAAAAATTAAGCCTGCAGAACGCCTCCACGAGATTCTTGAACTCCGTCTTGATAACGTGGTCTGGCGACTTGGTCTTACTTCCACGCGCCGTGGAGCACGCCAGATGGTAGCTCACGGTCATGTTCTCGTAGGAGGCAAGAAAATACGCGTTCCATCGCACGCGCTCTCTGTAGGTGATCGCATCTCGATACGCGAAGGATCGAAAACACACGGAGTACTTATTGGCTTTAACGAGCGCTTCATGGAGCGCCCACTCCCTTCATGGCTTTCCTGGAATCCGAAATCTATGGAGGGTGGCATTACGGCACTTCCTACGGCCGCCTCGGCGGATCCGGCAGGTGACCTCGTCATGGTACTCTCGTTCTATACGAGGTAATTTTTAATCAAGGTAATTACGATTGAGTTATGGAATACCACATCACACTTCCTAGTAAGCCACGTATTGTCTCTGAAGAGGGCGTACAAGGCATTTATGAGATTGATTCATTGTACCCAGGGTACGGTCATACACTCGGCAATAGTCTTCGCCGAATTATTCTCTCTTCGCTTCCCGGGGCAACGGTCACGCAAGTGAAAATTGAAGATATTGCACATGAATTTGCCACTATAGAAGGCATACATGAGACTGTTATGGAGATACTTTTGAATCTAAAGCGTGTGCACTTTGTTCTTCATGGTGATGAACCACAAACTATCTCGCTTTCAGTTAAAGGTGCCAATACGGTCACTGCAAAAGATTTCAATCTCCCATCACAAGTTGAGATTGCAAATCCAGATCAACACATTGCTGATCTTTCTAAAAAAGGAGAAATTGAGCTTGAGGCAACTATTGAACGCGGTCTTGGTTACGTAGCTCGTGAGATGCTCACCAAAGAGAAAGTTGATATTGGTACCATCGCCCTTGATGCGACCTTTACTCCTATTCGCCGTGTGAACTATGAGGTAGAGAATATGCGTGTCGGTGATCGTACCGATTTCAATCGCCTACGTATCTTTATAGAGACCAATGGTACTATTGGCCCGCGTGAAGCTCTCGAACAATCTATCGAGACTATGATTCACCAACTCAAGTCAATTATTGGTTTTCAGGAGAGTGCCCCTGAAGTAGCTGTTGATGGTTCTGATATTGAAGATAAAAATAGCACTCAAGATATATCAAAGATAAAAATTTCGGATCTTGAACTTTCAACACGTATCGTTACCGCCATTGAAGGCGCTGGCATTAAAAGTGCCACTGGCCTTATCAGAAAGACCGCAGATGCCCTTGGCGAAATTGACGGTATTGGCGATAAAGCAATTGAAGAGATTTCTGTTGCTCTCGCCCAACATGGTCTTATTCTTAAAAAATAGTTAGTATTCAGCATTACGTATGTCACAACGAGCACACTCACGAAGATTCAATAGACCATCTAACCAGCGTCGTTCACTTTTGCGATCGTTGGCGCGATCGTTGGTGCTCGAAGAACGTATTTCGACCACTGAAGCAAAAGCAAAAGAACTTCGTCCTTTCGTCGAACGATTGGTCTCTTACGGCAAGAAAAATACACTTGCGAGTCGACGACTCACTAAAAGACGTCTTGGCGATGACGAGGCTGTGAAGAAGATCTTCGATACACTTGCACCACGTTACTCTACTCGTGAAGGAGGCTATACTCGTATAGTAAAACGCACCCTTCGTGGTTCAAATGATAATCGTAAACTTGCCTATATCGCGTTTGTCTAGTATTTATTGCACTTATCATGACACCTATTACAAATCCAGAACCAACAACTTACACTATTGATGCAACGAATCGGTCACTAGGTCGTGTCGCAAGTGAAGCAGCTCACGCTCTTCTGGGTAAACGCTCTGCACTTATGATGAAGAACAGGACGCACCCTATCATCGTTACTATTGAGAATGCAAAAAAATTGCATCTCACCAGTCAACGTATGAAAGGGAAAATTTATCTTCGCTACACTGGTTACCCGGGTGGACAGCGCGCGACACGTATGGACGAAATGATTGCAAAAAAAGGCATAGAGGAAGTTGTCCGTATTACGGTAGACGGAATGATTCCGCGTAATCGTCTCCGCAAACCACGTATGAAAAATCTCATCATAAAAGCATAATTACATCATGGCTACATCATTTATCACATCAGTTGGGCGTCGTAAAACTGCAATCGCAAATGTTCGTATGAGCGAGGCAGATGAAAACTCCGTTACCGTTAACGGAAAAAGTCCAAAAGAATTTTTCAAGACGGACGAACGCGCTCACGTTGTTCTTCAGGCATTTGAAGTTGCCGAAGCAACGAAACGATACCGTGTTTCTGCTTATACCAAAGGTGGCGGTGTCTCTGCACAAGCAGATGCCGTTCGCCATGCTATGACTCGTGCCATCATGAAGTCTGAACCAGAAACGCGCGCTAAACTGAAGCTCGCCGGGTTCGTTACTCGCGATCCTCGCGCTAAAGAGCGTAAAAAGCCGGGACTTGTTAAAGCCCGCAAGCGCAAACAGTGGTCCAAACGTTAATAGCAAAAGCAACATAAAAGATTTGTTTTGACTCTGCAAGATAATTCAGGCATAGTATGGGAATGCAAGACGAATATGAAGAAGTAGATTTCGAAGCCGAAGAAGGCATCAAACAAGAAGAAAATAAAATAGCCAAAATGCGTAAAGAACTTTCTAGCTGTTGTGCACAGAAAAAAGAATACATGGATGGCTGGCAAAGAGCCAAAGCCGATTATGTAAATGCACTCAAACGCTTTGGTGAAGAGAAAAAAGTTGCACATCAGCATGGAGTGGTAGAGGCTGCTGAAGCGCTTCTTCCTGCCTTCGACGCATTAGAGAGAGCAAAGGAACACGGCGATATTCCTGAAGGATTTATTGGCATTGTGAAGCAGATTGAGAATGGATTTTCTTCGCTCAATCTTGAATCCTTTGGTGAGATAAATGAAACCTTTAATCCTGCGCTCCACGAAGCGCTCGGACAAGATTCGGCAGAGTCAATTGAGGTGGATGACACTATTTCGGAAATACTTGAGAAAGGATGGAAAATTAATGAACAGATAATCCGTCCAGCGAAAGTCCGTGTATTTCATTTTATAGAATAGTTGCAACAAGCGACTCAATTCTTTAGAATCATTAATGACGTAACGTAATAATTTTTTTAACTATGGCAAAAATTCTTGGTATCGATTTGGGCACTACAAATTCAGCAATGGCTATCGTCGAAGGAGGCGAACCTCGTGTGATTGAGAACGCAGAAGGAGGCCGTACTACGCCATCTATCGTCGCGGTAGGGAAGAATGGTGAGCGTATTGTCGGGACGCTCGCAAAGCGCCAAGCAGTCACAAACCCTTTAAACACTATTTACCAAATTAAACGCTTTATTGGACATCCGTTTGATGAAGTAAAAGTGCAGAAAGATAACGAGGTGGTACCTTTTGAGATGCAAAAAGCAGAGAATGGTGGCATTGAGGTAAAGATGGCAGACAAGTGGTACCGTCCAGAAGAAATGTCTGCAATGATTCTCAGCAAGATGAAAGCTGACGCAGAAGCAAAACTTGGTGAAAAAATTACAGAAGCCGTTATTACGGTGCCCGCCTATTTTAACGATGACCAAAGAAGTGCAACAAAAGCAGCAGGTCAAATCGCAGGTCTTGAGGTAAAACGCATTATTAATGAACCAACCGCAGCAGCGCTTGCCTATGGTTTCAACAAAAAGAAAGAGGAAAAAATTGCAGTCTTCGACTTCGGAGGTGGTACTTTTGATGTCTCAATTCTTGACGTAGGTGACGATACTATTGAAGTAAAAAGTACCGATGGTGATGCTCATTTGGGTGGTAAGGATCTCGACCAAACCATTATTAATTGGCTTGCGGAGGAATTTCGTAAACAAAGTGGTGTAGATGTAAAAGATGATGCACTCGCTCGACAGCGCCTTGATGAAGCAGCTGAAAAAGCAAAAATTGAACTCTCAAGCGCAATGGAGACAGAAGTGAATATCCCATTTCTTACTTCTACCGATGCCGGTCCTCAGCATCTTCTTGTAAAGATGACTCGTGCAAAACTTGAGGAACTTGCTGAGCCATTCATTGAACGAGCTCTCGACATTACAAAGCGTGCGATGGAAGCATCGCCATTCCAAGTTGCTGATATTAACGAAATTATTCTTGTAGGTGGTCAGACACGTATGCCGGCCATACAGCAAGCTGTTGAAAAATTCTTCAATAAGAAACCTAATATGAGCGTTAATCCGGATGAAGTTGTTGCCATGGGTGCCGCCATTCAAGCCGGTATTCTTCAAGGTGATGTGAAGGACATTCTTCTTGTAGACGTTATCCCTCTTTCGCTTTCTATTGAAACTATGGGGGGAGTAGCGACTAAAATAATTGAACGTAATACTGCAATTCCAACTTCACGATCACAAACATTCTCCACAGCAGCAGACAACCAACCTTCAGTTGAAATTAGTGTAACGCAAGGTGAACGTGCTATGAGTGCGGATAATAAATCACTTGGCAAATTTATGCTCGATGGTATTCCACCGTCTCCGCGTGGTCTACCACAAATTGAGGTTGCATTTGATGTGGACGCTTCCGGTATCCTCACTGTTAACGCTACAGAGAAAACTACGGGTAAGAAACAATCCATTCGTATTGAAGGATCAACAGGTCTCTCAAAGGAGGATATTGAAAAAATGAAAACAGATGCCGAAACACATTCAGCAGATGATGAAAAACGTAAGACAGCCGTTGAAGCACGTAACATCGCTGAGCAGGCTGTATACGCCGCTGAGAAGGCTATAAAGGAGAATGGTGAGAAAGCTGGTGCAGAAGTAGTAAAAGAGGTCCAGGATAAGATAGAAGACGTTAAAACTGCTCAAAAAGGAGATGATGTAGATCGCATTAAAAGTACTACTGAAGCACTTTCGTCGGCACTCTCAAAAATTGGTGAAGCTATCATAAAAGATAGTACGCCACCAACGACCGAGAAGGATTCACCTACTGAAGAAGACAAAAAAACATCTGAGAACGAATCCGCTCCCAAAGATGCTGAGTTCAAAGAGAAACCTGAATAGATATTCAGTAACGACAAGAAAGAGGCGACTGCATAACGTAAGTCGCTTTTTTCTTTGCATACAAAAAGAGTTACGAGTATAATCCCACGATGACAAAAGACTATTACAATGTGCTCGGCGTCGGTAAGAAGGCGAGTTCAGATGATATCAAAAAAGCATTTCGTAAACTTGCTCATAAATACCACCCTGATAAAGGTGGTGGCGATTCTACAAAATTCAAAGAAATTTCAGAAGCGTACTCTATTCTCGGGAATGAAAAAAAACGACGTGAATACGATGCCTATGGTCAATCTTTCCCCGGAGGAAATCCTGAAGCTGCTGGGGGTAGACAAGAAAATCCATTTGGAGGATTCGATTTTTCTCAATTCCAACAGGGATTCGGAAACGGTGGAGTTGATTTCGATCTGGGTGATATTTTTGGTGATATTTTCGGTGGCCGTGGTAATGCACGCCGTGCGCGAGCTCGAGGACGTGATATCTCTATTGACGTTGAAATTTCATTTAAGGATGCCGTCTTCGGCACTAAACGTAAAGTGCTTATTGCGAAAATTTCTACTTGTGTTCTCTGCAAGGGAAGTGGTGCAAAGCCGAATACTGAACTTACATCCTGCAAAACTTGTAATGGTAGTGGGCAAATACACGAAGTGCGCAATTCAATTCTTGGCCAGTTTACAAATATGCGCGAATGTTCAACTTGTGAAGGTACTGGGAAAATACCAAAAGAAACTTGCCCAGAATGTAAAGGACATGGTGTTTTGCGTAAAGAAGAAGAAATTCAAATTTCCATTCCAAATGGTATTGATAACGGTGAAATGATTCGAATGCCACAACAAGGTGAAGCAGTGAAGAATGGTACGGCAGGAGATTTATATATCAAAGTACATGTAAAACCGCATTCCGTTTTTCGTCGTGAAGGTTCAAATCTTATTATGGATTTACCGGTAAAGTTTACAGACGCTATACTCGGCACCACGGTGCCTATTGAGACCATTGAAGAAAAAACTATCGAAGTAAAGATTCCGGTGATGAAACGGGCAGAAGAGTTATTGCGTGTGCGCGGGAAAGGCGTACCATCTGGATCTTCGCGCGGTGATCTTATTATTCGTCTTGAAGTTGCGCTTCCGCAAAAACTTTCAAAGAAAGCGAAACAAGTTATAGAAGAACTCAAATCAGAAGGACTTTAATAAATCCATCTTTCAAATTTCAAAGATGAACCAGATTGCTGTCATCATTTTTCGTAGGAATCATAATTCCTATATGATTGAGCGGAAACAAATATCTGTATCATTGGGTATATACTGTTACCACTATGTCTGAAGCAACCGCAGCTGTATTGAATGCCACACAGGGCCTCACGCAAGTTAATTCACTTGCAACAAGTACCGCCCTCACTGTTTGGGCAGCTACAGCAAGTTTCGTTGTGCTTATTGGATTGATGTTCTTTTTTATTTTCTTCGCCCGATACGTGGGACGTGGACCATTCGTTGCACTCTTGCTTTCGCTGTATGCAGGCTATTCCGTCTATATTGTATTCCCGTACTCACAATTTCTCCCAACGGCTCCAGCGCTAACCGCAGTGGGTTCTCATGCGGGTCTCTACCTTTTCCTTGTATTTACGTTTTACATAATTCTGCGTCGTATTGCCGTTTCTGATTTTCTCTATATCGGTCTCTTTGGACTTCTTGTTCTTTCATTCCTCGCATCAGCCTTTCTTATTGCACTCGCCTATCATGTTTTCGCTGTCACAGATGTCTATGTCTTCAATAATGCTATTTCTGTACTTTTTGCACCAGATCAATATTTCTTCTGGTGGTTCCTCTCACCAGCCATTGGGCTCTTTTTCCTCGCACGGTAACTATTTTAAACTCATATAAGAGAATGATGGTATAGTTTCGTCATGAATATTGTAGAAGATTTTAAGGCTCGTGGTCTTATCGAACATTCCTCCGCAGAACCTGAAATCATTCTTTCCGAAAAACGAACCGTTTATTTAGGTATTGATCCGACTGCTGACTCAATTCAAGTTGGTAATCTCGCTGTTGTTTTACTTATGAAGCGTCTCGGAGATGCCGGTTTTAAACTCATTTTCCTCATAGGTGGCGGTACCGGTATGATTGGAGATCCAAATGAAAAAGGAGAACGTATACTTCTCGATGATAAAACTATTACCACAAATAAAAAGGCCATCAAACGCCAATTAAAAAGTATTCTCGGTAATATACGTTTTACTCTGGTCGATAATGCCGACTGGCTAATAAAAGTGCACCTCGTATCGTTTTTGCGTGAGATAGGCAAACATTTTACGGTAAATGACCTTATTAAACGTGACCTTATTAAAAAACGTCTCGAAACACCTGATGAAAGTATCTCCTTTACAGAGTTTACGTACGCTCTTCTACAAGGATTTGATTTTCTCACTCTTAATAAGAAATATGACTGCAATCTACAAATTGGAGGGTCAGATCAATGGACTAATATTCTTTCCGGTGTTGATCTTATTCGTAAAAAACTCGGAAAACAAGCCTTTGCTCTTTCGATGCCACTTATTACTGATGCAAATGGAAAAAAGTTTGGAAAATCAGAAGGAAATGCTATTTGGCTCGATGCAAAAAAGACTTCGCCATTCCAATTTTATCAGTTTTGGCTGAATCTCCCTGACGACGACCTTGATACGTACTTCAAAGTGTATACCTTTATGTCGACACATGAAATTGAAGCCCTTATGGAACTCCACCGTCGCAATCCAGGTGAACGGCAGGCACAAGAAACACTTGGTCGCATTGTGACAGAAATTGTTCATGGTCCAGCTACAACGGCACAAGTAGTTGCTGCTACTGATGCTCTTTTTGGTGAGACACCTTTTACCGAACTTTCACGTGATGCCCTCGCCGTAGCACTCGCTGAGGCGCCTTCAGTCACTCTCTCCATCTCTGAACTCACCTCAGGTGTCTCACTCGCTGAATGTCTGGTGAAGGGAGGTCTCGCTTCTTCTAAATCTGATGCTCGACGCCTCATAGAAGGGAAAAGTGTAAAGCTTTCTGGCTTTCCAATTAAGGATCCCAGCCAGAAAGTATATCGAGGTGACTTACCAGAAGGTCATGCGCTGGTACGTAAAGGAAAACAGGGTGTTATGGTTCTTGTTTTGAAATAATGAGCATTTTCAGTTATAGTTGCCAAATCGCGTCGGTGGCGGAGTGGTCAATCGCAACAGGCTGTAAACCTGTCGGGCATAGCCCTACGTTGGTTCAAATCCAACCCGGCGCACACTTGCATAAATAAGTATTATGTGTTATATATAATAACGGAAGTTTCAGTAGGGTGATTGGCACTCTATTCAGATAATTTCTAGGAGAGAAATAGTGAAGAAGAAGTTAAGATCTTTTGCAGAAGAAAAAAGGGAAAAAATAATCAAAGATATCGTTGGGATATGTGTAGTCCTTGTTGGGATAACGACATGGATTGCCAGTGTGGCGGTTGTCATATACTACTCAATGATGAAACTTGATGCCTCTGGAATTCCATTTGTCCACTCCGCATGGAGCGGGCTCCTCAGTGCAATTGTTGTTTCAATTATATTCGGAATTGTCTTCCGAAGTATCTTTAATCGTCTATTTGGGCAACGACCCAGACGGTACCAGTAAATAATACAAAGCCTCTACTTTAACGAGTAGAGGCTTATCTTTTCTAAAATCTGGTATAGTTTCTCCAATGAATTCAAAACCAATTTTAGTCTCCGGTATAAAACCGACCGGATACCTACATATCGGTAATTATTTTGGAGCGATACGTCAGCAGGTGGCGCTTGCCAAGGAGAAGTACCGACCTTTTATTTTTGTTGCAGATTATCATGCTCTCAATTTCGTACAAGATGCAGAAAAAATGCGTACCTATATTCGAGAACTTGTTATGGCCTATCTTGCATCCGGTCTTGATCCCCAAGAAATTACTTTGTTTAAACAGTCAGAGGTACCAGCACATACTGAACTGTGTTGGATTTTCGATACCATTACCACAATGCCGTACTTACAGCGTGCACACGCATACAAAGATGCCGAAGCAAAAAATAAAGAAATTGGCGTTGGCTCTTTTAATTACCCTCTTCTTATGGCAGCAGATATCCTTCTCTACGATGCAAGTGTTGTTCCGGTAGGGCAAGATCAAAAACAACATATTGAATATGCACGTGATGCTGCAGAAAAATTTAATCGTATATATAAAGAAGATTTATTTAAACTTCCTGAGGCATATATACCTGAAGAGGTCGCAATTGTTCCAGGAACTGACGGACGGAAAATGAGCAAAAGTTACAAAAATACTATTCCACTTTTTGCAGACCGTGAAGAGATAACGAAGTGTGTCATGGGCATTGTTACTGATTCGTCTAGCGGTCATCCTGAAAATGTCTACGCTATTCATAAACTAGTGAGAAGTAGCGATGACCTCGATGCTCTCTATAAAGAAAATGTTGGCAACTATAAACATCTTAAGGAACTACTTATTGATGATATTGATCAATATTTTGCTCCATTACGTAAAAAATATAAAGAAATTAAAAACAATCCTCATATCGTTGATACAGTCCTTAAAGAAGGGAGGGATAAAGCTCGTGCTATAAGTGAAGCAAAAATGGAACGTGTTCGACAGATTATTGGCGTAGCATAACAAACTATGGAGCGTACTCTTATTGATGAACTTTCAAAACAAGTAGGTAAAACTGTGTTTATTTCTGGATGGATTGCTGTTCGTCGTGACCAAGGTAAAATGATCTTTTTTGATTTTCGTGATCGCTCTGGAAAAGTACAAGGGGTCGTTCTTCCAAACTCAAAAGCGATGGATACAGCAAAAGAGGTTCGCAATGAATTTGTTGTGCGTGCTGAAGGCATCGTTAATAAACGTCCGGAAAAAAATATCCAACAAGGTAAACAAAATGGTGATATCGAACTCGAAGTCATTGGGCTCGAAATTCTGAATACTTCCGATACTCCGCCATTTAATCTTGCTGATACAAGCGACATCGACGAACAAATACGCGCTGAGTATCGTTATTTGGATCTACGTTCACCGCGCATGCATCAAAATATGAAAATTCGAAGTGAATTCGTGCGTCGTTGCCGAGATTTTCTTTTTGAAAATGATTTTACTGAAATAGAAACACCGCTTCTTAGTGAATCCACTCCTGAAGGCTCACGTGACTTTGTTGTCCCGTCTCGACTTAATCCAGGAAAATTTTACGCGCTACCGCAATCACCGCAACAATATAAACAGCTTCTCATGACTGCTGGTTTTGAACGGTACTTTCAAATTGCCCGAGCCATTCGTGATGAAGATCTTCGTGCTGATCGAGGATTTGAATATACTCAGATTGACCTCGAAATGTCTTTTACTTCCATGAATGAAGTCATGGAAACAACCGAAAAAATGATTACGAAAACAGTAGAATCAATGGGGTATACCATTAAAGAGAAACCATTCCCACGTATTTCTTATAAAGATGCTATGGAAAAATACGGTGCTGACAAATTTGATTTACGTACAGAAGAGGAAAAGGAAAAGGGTATTCTCGCATATGCGTGGGTAGTAGATTTTCCTCTTTTTGAAAAAACAGATAGTGGAAAATGGACATTCACACATAACCCATTTTCTGCTCCAATGCCAGAGCATCTTGCATGGCTTATGCAAGGTAAAAATATAGGCGACATTCTTACAACTCAATATGATCTTGTGTGTAATGGGTATGAGTCTGGAGGTGGTTCTATCCGCGCGCACAAACCAGAAATTCTTGAGGCAGTCTATAAAGTCATGGGATTCACAAAAGAAGAGACAGAAGAGCGTGTCGGACATATGTTAAAAGCCTTTCGTTATGGTACTCCGCCACACGGTGGTATTGCTCTTGGGGTTGAACGAAATATTATGAACCTCACCGGCGAAACATATCTCCGTGAAGTGCAGGCGTTCCCAATGACTCGCGGTGGACAAACTTCGGTTATGAAAGCACCAAAAGAACTCTCTGTTGCTCAATTAAAAGAACTCAAAATAAAAACTGATTCTCTAGATAAGAAATGAAACTCGCTCTACGCACAAATGCACTAACCAGTCTCCTGTTACACTTCATAGGACGATGGATACTTTAGGACTTACTACTGGATTTAATATTCAAACGGACTCGTATAAAGGCCCGTTCGAACTTGTGCTCGAACTCATTACTGCCCGAAAGCTCTTAGTGAATGATCTTGCACTTGCGGATATTACTGATGATTTTATCCAACATGTCCGTGCGCAAGAAACATTTCCTATGATAGAAACTGCAAACTTTATTCAAGTTGCAGCAATGTTACTTCTTATCAAATCGAAATCACTTATTCCTGATCTCGCTCTCACTGAAGAAGAACAAGAAGATGTAGATGATTTAAAACACCGCCTTGAAGCTTACGAAAGAGTACATGAGGCAGCTCGGGAGCTCGGACAAATTTTTGGTGTGCATCTCATGCAACCCTCCGGTGCGCGCCCGCTGGAGTCAATCTTTACCCCAACACAAGACTTAACGAGCGAGATTCTTTCTCACACACTTGCTCGTATTCTCTCAGCTCAAAAAGAAGTAGAAAAATTACCTGAAGCGCGTGTAAGACCAATGGTCACGATAGAAGATATGATGGGACAACTTACTAAACGCGTACAAAGTGCCATGACACTTTCTTTCAAAGATTTCACTGGTTCGACGAAAGGAAAAGTTGAAATAGTTATTTCATTTCTTGCTCTTCTTGAACTTATAAAAAATGGCGCCGTTGCTGCCGAACAATTCGACCAGCACGGCAATATCCGTATTACCAATACCTCTTCATCTAAAACTCCTCATTACGGCTAGAATAGCTAAAGGCTCCTCCCCCTTATGAACATTGCCCTCAGAGGAGAGCACCGCTATGATAAGGAGTAATGCTTACTCCACCACAGGCTCTCGAGACGATCCTTTTTACTTCTGGCGGACCTCTTAAAAAAAAGAAAGCTGTGGCGCTTCTTGGTATTACTGAATCTGAATTTGCTCTTACACTTGAAGCACTCACTAAACAACTTGAAGGGCGGGGACTTTCTATCATTGAAACAGAAGAAGAAATAGATTTGCGCACAAATGCTAGTGCAGCCGATATTGTTAAGAAAGCACGGGAAAGTGAATTTTCTCATGACTTAGGTAAAGCAAGCCTTGAAACGTTGGCAATAATTGCTTATCAAAATGGTGTAACACGAGGAGAAATTGATTGGGTACGTGGAGTCAATTCTTCAGCATCTTTACGTACACTCCTTCTTCGCGGACTTATTGAAGGACAGACAGATCAAACTGATAAACGTCGTATACGTTATTCTCTTACTACTGAAGCACTTGCGCATCTCGGTCTTAAAAAGACTAGAGAGCTCCCACGCTACGAAGAACTTTCTAGCGGTACCACTACTGTCATAAAAACTAGCGAAACAGACGCAGAGAAGCCGATAACGACCAATTAAGATGGATATTTCTGATCTCAAACTAATAGCGACACGTTCGAAAAGTATGCGCGAAATTGGTGTAGCACTCTTGCTGGCTGTAGCTGTTCTGACTCTTTTCCTTTTTATTCCACTTAAATCAAAAACTCAAACAACTCCCTCACCTATTGTTCTCAAGAATGTTCATGTACCTAATGCCTTCGCCTCAGTCCCTATTGAAGCGAAAGCTGCTATTGTCTACGACCTTACGACTGGTGCAACGCTTTACAAGAAAAATGCAAATGCCCAGCTACCACTTGCCTCATTAACTAAATTACTCACCGTATATGCCGCTCTTTCGGAATTTTCACCAAAAACATTGATAACTATTCCTCCCGAAGTACTTGGCATGAGTGCTCCACGAGCCTTTACTCCGGGAGAAGTTTTTACACTAAGTAATCTCGCACGGCTAACACTCACGGCTTCATTAAATGATGGAGCTGCATCTATAGCAAAAGCAACGGCAGAACGAAAAGGAGACACCACAAGAGCGATGCTTGCAAGTGCCGCAGCAGGATTGAATCTCACACAAACCTATGCAATTAACGGTAGCGGGCTCGACTTAAATTCAGCTATTTCTGGGGGGTATGGTTCAGCACATGATGTCGCAATTCTATCTGGTGCCCTTATTAAAAAAGCTCCTAAAATTGCTGCAGCTACCACTAAAGACTCTGCCGTTGCTAGCTCAGTACAAGGTATTTCATTTACGGTAAAAAATACTGATCCTGTTGTTGGTACTATCCCTCATTTGTTACTTTCAAAAACTGGCTATACTGATCTTGCAGGAGGCAATCTGGCGCTTGTTTTTGATGTTGGTATTGGGCATCCAATTGCGGTTATTGTCCTAGGTTCTTCTAGGAAAGCCAGATTTACTGATGGACAAGCACTCGTTGCCGCCACTTTTGCACACTTCGCTGGTGTCACTTCTTTATGATTAGTATCGATCTCATTAAAATATTAATTCCAGCAGCAATTACTTTTGCATTTGGCATACTTTTTGCACCGATTCTTACTCATTATCTCTACAAGTATAAAGTATGGAAAAAGTCGGTAGGGAAGACAGCACTTGATGGAAAGCCTGCAGTGGAGTTCGAAAAACTCCGCATGACAGTACATGGGGGAAATGAAACAAGCACACCACGTATGGGTGGCATTCTCATTTGGGTAACTGCCAGTTTTGTCATACTTCTTATTTGGATACTCGCACGTATTACCGGAATTCCTCTTCTCGTAAAACTTGATTTTTTAAGTCGCAGTCAAACATGGATTCCTCTCGTAACACTTATAGCCGGAGGACTTATGGGTTTTGTAAACGACCTACTTGATATACGTCCTTCAGGCGAACATGGATTATCACTCCGTACACGATTACTATTTATTACAATAGTCTCCGGTCTTATTGGCTATTGGTTTTTTGCAAAGCTTGGTATGACCGCCATTGGTATTCCAGGAGATGGCGTGTTAGTGCTTGGAGCGCTTATTGTCCCACTTTTTATTATTGTGACACTCGGTATCTATGCAGGAGGTATTATCGATGGAATCGATGGACTTTCAGGTGGTGTTTTCAGCACTATTTTTATGGCATATGCTGGTATTGCCTATTTTCAAAATCAGATAAATCTTGCAGCGTTCAGTGCCACTTTAGCTGGAGCTATATTAGCTTTTCTTTGGTTTAATATTCCTCCAGCACGCTTCTGGATGACTGAAACTGGCACGATGGGACTCACAATGACTCTCGTGGTCATAGCATTCATGACTGATACTTTGGGAAATGGATATGGTGTTGCGGCACTTCCCATAATCGCTTTTCCGCTTGTTATAACAGTTCTTTCAAATGTTCTGCAAGTTGCTTCAAAAAAATTCCGTGGGAAAAAACTTTTCCGTATTGCTCCTTTACACCATCACTTCGAAGCAATTGGCTGGCCACCCTATAAAGTAACAATGCGTTACTGGATTATTTCTATATTCTGCGCAATTGTCGGTATGACTGTTGCACTCATAAAATAAAGAGAATATGCGCCTTGTCTCAAACGATCGTATCTTTTTCACTTTTACAATATTACTTGCGCTTGCCGGCCTAGCAATATTTTCCTCAGCAACACTTGGTTTACTTGCTCGAGAAGGATCTTCGGTAAGTAAAGATATTCTTCTCCAAGCAGGGCTTGGGCTTGGGCTTGGTTTTGTTGGCCTCTTAATTGCTCAAGCCTTCCCTTTAAAAACTCTGAAACATTTTGCTCCGCACCTCTTTGTCATAACACTCATATTTACTGCACTTGTTTTCTTACCGGGAGTTGGCATTCATGTAAATGGCGCAACCCGTTGGATTAATCTTCGTTTTATAACAGTGCAACCAGCTGAATTTCTTAAAATTGGCGTTATTATTTTTCTCGCTTGGTGGCTTACTCCACGAACACGACAATTGAAAGATTATAAAAAAGGTCTGTTACCCTTTATTTTGATTATTGCGATTCCTTCAGCGATTTTGCTTAAACAACCGAATACTTCAACGACAATTCTTATCGTTCTTACCGCAACAGTCATGTATTTCGCTGCGGGTGCTCCGTGGCGTGATTTTGGTATTATCGCGTTTTTAGCAATAATCGCATTTGGCGGTGTGATTTTAATGCGTCCATACGTACTTCAGCGTGTTGAGACTTATTTTAATCCAGCAGCACACACACTTTCGAGCGGATACCAAATAAAACAATCACTTATAGCTATAGGTTCAGGTGGACTCACAGGAAGAGGGTTTGGACAAAGTGTTGAAAAATTTAATTATCTACCCGAACCGGATGGAGATTCTATATTTGCAGTTTTTGCTGAAGAAACCGGTTTTATTGGTGCCGTATTGCTACTAACACTCTTTGTCGGTCTTGCCGCACGTGGCATTGTGATAGCTGGGCGTTCAAGAAATCTGTTTAACGGTCTTATTGCTCTTGGTTTCTCATTTATCATCATCGCTCAAGCCTTCATTAATATTTTTGCGATGATTGGCATTATTCCACTTACCGGATTACCACTCCCTTTCATTTCTCATGGTGGCACAGCACTTCTCGCTGTTCTTATTATGTGTGGGTTTATCCTCAATGTCGCCTCTCATAAGAAAGCCTAAGACCTGGTAGTATGTAGTTACATATGACTATCGTGTTTACAGGAGGAGGTACTGGCGGACATTTCTACCCAATTATTGCCATTGCTGAAGCAATGCAAGATCTTGTTCGCGAAAAGCATCTCATTGAGCCAAAACGTTACTTTCTCGCTCCGGACCCTTTTGATAAAAAAGCTCTTTTCGAAAACGGGATTGACTTCATCGCCATCCCAGCAGGGAAGATACGTCGTTACCACTCTATAGCAAATATTACCGATATGTTCTTGACTGCAACTGGATTTATCTCGGCACTTATTGTGCTTTTCCGTCTTTATCCGGATGTCGTTATTTCAAAAGGTGGGTATGGAAGCGTTCCAACCGTTCTTGCCGCACGCATTCTTGGCATTCCTATTATTATTCATGAATCGGATGCAAAACCTGGTCGCGCAAACCTTATGGCTTCTCGATTCGCTACAAAAATTGCCATATCTTTTGATAGTGCCGCTAAATATTTTCCAAAGAAAGCACAATCAAAAATCGCGCGGACTGGTATTCCGATTCGTAAGGCGCTCATGCGTACTGAAAAAGAAGGAGCACGTCAGTATCTTGGTCTCGAAACTGGTATCCCAACGCTACTCATTCTTGGCGGTTCATTAGGTTCTATGAAAATAAATGAAACGGTCATTTCAGCGCTTCCTGATCTTGTTTCATTTGCAAATGTTATTCATCAAACTGGTCCAGCGCACTTCGCACATATCGAAGCCGTCGCAAAAGTTGCTCTCAGTGGTAATCTACACGCCGATCGTTTTCATCCTTTTGATTTCCTTAATGAAATATCGCTACAACGTGCCGCCGGTTCTGCTGATTTAATCATGTCTCGTGCCGGTGCTGGTACCATCTCAGAAATAAGCCTCTGGAAGAAACCTGCTCTTATTATTCCGATTCCGGAAGCAGTGAGTCATGACCAGCGCACTAATGCTTATGCCTATGCACGCACCGGTGCTGCCGTTGTTCTCGAAGAGAAAAATCTCACCCCACATATTCTCGTATCTGAAGCGAGACGTATCACAAGTGACGTTAATCTCACCAAAAGTATGAGTAGTGCAGCTTCTGGGTTTACTGATTCGGATGCTGCCCGTATTATTGCTTCTCAAGCACTCACTATTATTCTCTCACACGAAACTAGCTAATTGTTCTTAACAAGAATAACTATTATTTAGTATGGTAAAGACCCGCATTGCTCCATCGCCAACTGGCCAATTACACATAGGTACGGTACGTACTGCACTTATAAATTATCTCTATGCAAGACATACTCATGGAGAGTTTGTTATTCGTATTGAAGATACTGATAGAACACGCAGTAAAGCTGAATATGAAGCAGAAATTCTTGATGGATTTGCATGGCTTGGTCTTGAGTCAGATGACATTGTTCGCCAAAGTGAACAAGTGCAACGCCATACAAAACTTCTTACTGAACTTATCGAAAAAGGGTCTGCATACGTTTCGAAAGAAGAAAGTCGAAATGAAGCTGGAAAGACGGTAGAAGTTGTACGTCTTAAAAATCCTGGCCAAGTGGTGACGTTCCATGACGAAGTACGCGGTGACATCAGTTTTGATACAACAGAACTTGGCGACTTTGTTATTGCTCGCTC
>QIHK01000066.1 GCA_003230945.1 Candidatus Kaiserbacteria bacterium | reverse complement strand
AGTCGGAGCTTTTCTGGAACTACTTCGGGTATAGCAACTTATGTATGCTACGTGGGTACTCTCATCGCCGCCATGGAATCCTAAAGGACTCGCGGAGGCAAGCGTGAATATTGAGTTCCCTTTAAAAGATCAAGTTGCATGACGTGCGAAGTAGCTCCATCTATGATTATACTCCACTCCCCTTAAAAAAAGAGGTGGATAACAAAAAACCCGCTTCCGCGGATCTTCGTTATCACTTTATATATCTATTTATTCGAGGACTCCATCAATATTTACATCATAGAGAATCTGCTCCTGTATGAGGCTATACTCTATAATTTCATTGGGGGTAAACCAAAGTGCTATTTCTGCAGCTGATTCATCGACGGTACCAGAAGCATGAATGAGATTTCTTATAGCACGGTCATCAGTATCTGCCATGATATAAGAATCAAGTACAAAGTCGCCACGAATGGTACCTACATCGGTCGAGCGTGGTTCCGTACCACCAGTAATTTTACGTACAACCTCAACAACATGTGCTCCTTCCCAAACCATCGCAATAACGGGACCACAAGTGAAGTATTTCTTTAATTTCTCAACAACCATATTTCCGACCGCAATAGGGTCGGTTGATGGCGGAGTTATTCCCTTCTTCTCATAGCTCGCAATTGATTTTTCTCCAACATTCTTCTTCCAAGAGGGATCAAGTAAATAGTGCTTTTCAACTTTTTCTTCTGTTGGAAGAAGCATTTTTATAGCAACTAATTTTATACCAACGCGCTCGTACCGTTTTATAATTTCCCCTATTAAAGTACGTTGAATGCCGTCTGGTTTAATAATAACGAGTGTTCGTTCAGTTTTTGGATAAGTCATAAAGATAAAAATAAAATCGCCGTGGGCGGTAATAGAGAGAGTATAACGAAAACGGTCACAGTATACTAGGGCTGTGTAACCACAAGCGGGCCATCTTTTTCAATAAGAATAGTATGCTCAAAATGAGCACTTCGTGAGCCGTCCTTAGTACGATAAGTATATCCGTCTGGGGCAAGGAGAATTGAATTCTTTCCTTCACTACTAATAGGTTCAAGAGCAAGCACCATACCCTCAAAAAGCTCCTCTCCAGCACCCCGACGACCAAAATTTGGTACGAATGGTTCTTCATGTACCCGCTCACCAACACCATGACCTCCTAGTAATTTTACAACTGAAAAACCGGCGTCTATAATCTCTTTCTGAATAGCGTATCCAATATCACCAATATGATTACCTGGCAATGCTGCAGCAATGCCCGCAGTGAGGGCATTTTGGGTCGCATAGAGGAGTTTCTTTGTTTTTTCACTCGGTATACCAACAGCCACGGTAATGGCTGCATCAACGATAATTCCTTTATGGGTGAGGCCAAGATCAAGCCCAACGATATCTCCTTCTTTAAGATAGGTAGGCGATTCATTTGGAATACCATGCACAATTTCTTCATTTATTGAAACGCAGAGTGTTGCAGGGTAAGCACGCGTTGACCCTTCCGGGGTATACCCAAGGAATGCTGGCTCGTCGCCACTGTCTCGAATAGTCGACTCAGCAAAGTCATCAAGCTCTTCAGTAGAAATACCAGATACTACTTTCCCGCGTAAATCTTCTAGAAGATTTCCAAGACGCCTACCAGCCTCAATAAGATTTTCTCGCTGTGTATCATTTTTAATAATCATTTTTTAGTAGTAAATTTTATAGTTATTTTTATATTGAAATCATGAAAGAGTGAGTGCGGTATTGATCTCTTTTGAAATCTTTTCAAGAGGTTGTTCACCGTTAACTTCAATAAGCACTTCCGCATCACGAAATATCTCTATAGCATTTTCTGTATGTTCATAATATTCCTTCAAGCGTTCTTCAGGAGCAAAATCGTCTACTCGACCAGATACTTCTTTTCGTTCATTGAGCCGTCGACGTACCTCTTCATCAGAAACAGCAAGATACACAATTGAGAATGATCTATCGAGCCATTTAAGTGACTCAAGAACAAGTTCTGCTTCCGGTACTTTACGATTGAATCCATCAAAAATAATAGGTGCATTATCAGGAAGAGCAAAAAGTTCTTGCAAATAGAGGTAGGTAGCAAGCCAGTACGGCTGAAGAAGGCCTGCATCATTTTCAGTTTTTACTTTTCGCCCAACAGGAGTGTTTTCAGCTGCTAAATCACGAAACTTATTACCAGCTGAGATGATTGTCCACCCAGTTTTTTTAGCAAGCAATTTCGCTTGGGTTCCCTTCCCACATCCTGGCTTTCCAACAAAAAAGATAGTTCGTGCTTTATCCATAGTAGAGTAAGTGTACGGGATGAGAGCATGAAACGCAAAATAGGTAGCTTAAAAAGCTACCTATTTTGGAATTAAGTCCTAATGTACAATAAAATTTATTTTAATATTCATGAAGAGACACTTGTGCATCGAGTTTTTGAGCTAGATCAAGGGCTACCTGTACACCGATAAGAAGGGCGGTACCACCAAGGATAAGCGTAGTAACACCGGTAAGTCCTTGAATTATTGATGGAGCTACAGCAATAAGACCGAGAAAGACAGCGCCCGGAAGTGTTACTCGATTCACTATTGCACCGATATATGATTCGGTCTCATGACCGGGACGTACGCCAGGAACAAAGGCACCTGATTTTTGAAGATTCTCTGCAACGCGATGTGGCTCGAACGTAACCGCTGTATAGAAGTAGGTAAAGAGTACAACAAGGATGAAGTAGAGCGAACCATACTTCCATGGATCAGACAAAAAGGATGTGTACCAAAGGGAAGCTCCAGAGGCGAAAGAAAGATGTAGTCCTGAAAGCACTGAGAGTATCATTTGTGGAAGCAAAAGAAGAGACAGTGCAAAAATGATAGGAATAACACCGGCCTGAAGAAGACGAATAGGAAGATAGGTTGACGCTCCCTGTTGCATCGCAGCTCCGCGTACGGCGCGTGCGTAAGCGATAGGAATTGAACGTTCAGCATCTGATACCACAACAACCGCATACGTCATAAGAAGGGCAAAAGCACCAAAAGCCAAGTATGCTGGAATATTCGCTGCAGTAGAAGCAAAGATGGTTTGTGAAATAGCTGATGGTACACGGGCTACAATACCGGCAAAAATGATAAGAGAGACTCCATTACCGATACCAAACTCTGTTACAAGCTCACCAATCCACATAAGAAGCATTGAACCGGCAGCTACAAGACCAATATTTGCAATAAGAGAAACTGTACCAAGATGGGCAATGACGCCCTGTCCCTCGAGAAGAAGTAGGAAGGCAATAGATTGAAGAAGTGCGATAGGAATCGTAAGCAAGCGACTCCATTCAATAAATTTTGCACGACCTGCTTCCCCTTCCTCAAAGTAGGCATTTTTTATTTGTGGAAATACAATGGTTGCCAACTGCATAATAATGGACGAGGTAATGTAGGGACCCACGCCAAGCATCACTATAGAAAGACGCGAAAGACCGCCACCTGAGAAAATATTTAAAAGACCGAGAAACTGATTACTCGCGAAGAAATTTGCAAGAGCCGCTTTATCTACACCAGGAATAGGAATAGCGGCGAGAAGACGAAAGAGAGCAAGAGCAGCCACAAGAAAGAGAAGACGTGTACGTATCTCCTTATCTGAAAAGGCAAGTTTAATTTTGTGTAGAAATTGCGAAAGCATTTTATTTTATCGTCTCTCCCATTGTAGAACCTGCTTTTGTAAGGGCTACACGAGCAGTTTCTGAAAGGCCGCACTTTTCGATAATAAGTGCTTTGGTAATTTTACCAGTAGCAACTATTTTAACGACTGGCGGACGACCCTTCGCACGTCGTACAACTCCTTTTGCAACTAATGTTGCCGGTGACACTGTCTCTCCTGCTTTATAAGCTACTTCAAGAGAAGTGAGCGAAACAGCAGTTGCCGGAATTCGATTTGTACGAACGGTACGTGAACGATTCTTTCCATGTCCGCGAAGTTTTGGAAGTTTCTTAATGAGATCACGTGCTTCTGGACGAATTTTATGTCCGGCACGTGCCGTTTGTCCTTTGCCACCACGGCCAGAAGTTTTTCCACGAGTACCACCACGACCGACTGGTGCCGGTTTGAAATTTTTAGTACGAGGAATAAGTGTGTTGAGTTGCATAGAAAAACATTAACGGGTACTAAGCTCTTTGAGTGCTTGAATTGTTGCACGAGCGATATTGAGTTTATTTTTTGAACGGGAATGAATTTTTGTAACCACATCAGTCACACCAGCGAGATCAAGCACAACACGCATAGCACTGCCTGCCACAAGACCGCGTCCTGGACTTGGAATGATTTCAACTATAGAAGAAACATATTTTGTTTTTACTGAATACAGAATTGATCCTGAAGAGGTGCGAGGAACGGTAAAAAGATGTTTCTTAGCATCACGAACGGCTTTATCAATAGCGAGTGCCGTATCAACTCCTTTACCGATACCAACACCAACACGCCCCTTTTTATCACCAATAGCAACTACAAGACTAAAACTAAAACGTCGTCCACCTGCCATAACTCGCGCTACACGGCGTGCATCAATGGTCACCTGCTCAAACTCGCCACGCGGGCGTGGTGTGCGAGCACGCGCGCGACGTGGGCGTTCTGTACGACCACGAACAGAGCCACGGCCCTTGCTACTGTGGGGCGCAACTGGTGGCGATTCTGTTACCGGTTTTTCAGTTTTTCCCGGTGTAGTGGCGCCTTCTTGTTTTGTATCCTGCTTTTCCATAGTTGTTGTAGTCATAGTATTAGAAAGTGATTCCTTCCGCACGTACCGCTTCGGCAAGAGTTTTTATTTGTCCGGCGTATTGATAACCACTTCGATCGAAAACAATCATATCAATCCCAGCCTTCTTCGCCCTCTTGGCGATAGAACTGCCCACTACCTTTGCTTGAACCATTTGTGCACCGCCACTCTCACGACCATGTGCTGACACAATAGTTTTTCCTATTTCGTCATCAATAATCTGTGCTGATATAAAACGATTACTTCTAAAAACCGTGAGGCGCGGGCGCTCTGCAGTGCCAGCGATCTGTGAACGTACACGCATATGACGGCGAATACGAAGATTATTTTTAGTAGGAAGAATGTGTTTCATATTAATGGATGGGTTAGACGGCTTTCTTTCCCTGTTTACGGCGAATAACTTCACCTTCGTAATGAATACCTTTCCCAAGATACGGTTCTGGTGGTTTTACACGGCGAATATTTGCTGCAAATTGTCCGACAGACTCTTTATTTGAACTCTCGAGCGTAATGATATTCTTTTCTACTTTAGTAGCAACGTCCTCAGGAATATCAAGCATAACAAGGTGAGAAAAACCAACAGTGAGTACGAGCTGTGTCCCTTTAATTTCAACACGGAAACCGACTCCTTCGAGAATGAGCTTTTTTATATACGGAGTCTGCACACCCTGAATCATGTTTCGTACATGTGATGCATACGTACCCGTAAGTGCTTTAGCAAGACGTGAACGGTCTTTAGATGAAACTAAAACAGAATCAGTATCTACGGTAATGAGTATAGATGGATGCACTTGCTTTGTAAGTGTTGCTTTTGGCCCCTTTACGGTGAGAGTATCCCCACTGACGGACACGTCAGCTTTACCTACAACTATTGGTTTTTTTGCAAGACGACTCATAATTACCAAATTTCAAAAAGTTCCTCACCACCAATGCGATTTTTACGTGCCTCGCTATCTGAGATAATGCCAGAAGATGAGGATAGGATACGTGCACCTGTTCCTCCTTTAACGGTGTGCGCATGAGTGTGACCTGCGTACAAGCGACGACCAGGTTTACTGACACGGCGAACACCGCGAAGTTTTGATTCACCTTTTTCATTAAAAGCGAGCATCACTTTAAGTGTTTTGTGTTCATCATCACTTACCTTTATTTCAGTAAGAAAACCAAGCTCTTTAAGTTTTTTTGCTATGGCAACGATATAGGCGGAGTATGGGAGTACCACCTCACGCTTGCCAATCATTGCGGCATTCTTGAGACGAATTATGAAATCACCTACACGGTCGGTTACCATGATGCTTTTTTTACTCCGGGTATCTTACCTTCACGGGCCAAGTTTCGAAACTCAATACGAGAAATACCGAATATACGAAGATACCCGCGAGAACGGCCAGATATGGCACAGCGATTTTTTAAACGAGTTGGAGAAGAATTCTTCGGAAGCTTCTGAAGGCCCTCAGAATCACCAGCCGCCTTTAATTCAGCACGCTTTACAGCATACTTTTTGACGAGGCGTTGTCTCTTAATGAGACGAGCGAGTTGTGATTTCTTAGCCATAAAAAATAAAGCTCCGAACGAGCGTGGGACTACTGTATCACCAAGACTTTACGGCGTCAAACGCACCAAACATAACTATATAGGCAATATAATCATATATAAATTTCAGAGAGTATCTGAAACAAAGTAAGGTAATAATTCTCATACAGCATATCGTATAGAAATACGGCGACCTTGCGGGTCGCCGTATTTCTATACGAACAAAATGTAATCTGCGTTAGTTCTTCTTTTTTTCTTTATGCACACGTAACGGCATACCAATATGACGGAAAAATGCTTCAGCCTCCTCTTTTGTCTTGCAGTTGGTCACAATGGTAACTGCCAAACTGAAGACATCTCTCATATCTTCATCTCCCATCTCCGGGAAAATAGTATTCTCTCGAATGCCAATAGTAAGATTCCCCATTTCATCAATGGCAGTCGCCTTAAGACCACGAAAGTCTCTTGTACGTGGAATAGCAATGTGTATGAGTTTATCGATGAAGTCATACATACGAGCTCCGCGAAGCGTTGTCTGAAGTCCTATAATATCGCCTTCACGTACCTTAAAAGACGCAATAGACATGCGTGCTGGACGAGGACTTGGTTTCTGTCCAGTTATCTTTGTGAGGCGGTTTTTAATAGTCTCAATTACTTTCTTATCGCGTTTCTTACCAACACCAGTAGAAACAATAATTTTTTCTATATGAGGGCATTGCATAGAACTCGTGTACCCAAATTGTTTCGCAAGTGCGAGATAAGATGTTTTTTGTCGTTCTTTAGTGATATTCATACGCTTTATGTTGAAATTTTAGCAACATTCGATGCATCAATCGGCATAGAACGCTCAATAATACGCCCTACCTCCCCGCTCTTACCCTTCATAGAGCGTTTAGCAACGGCAACACCATCAATAATTACTTTCCCTACTTTAGGAAGAGCACGGACAATTTCTCCGGACTTTCCTTTGTCCTTGCCTGAAATAACGATAACTTTGTCTCCTTTTTTTACATGCATAATGAAAATATTAGACGACTTCTGGAGCCATAGAGGCAATAGCATGCCAACCAAGCTCAGTGAGCTCACGCGGGACTGGACCAAAGACGCGGTTTCCTTTTGGAGCCATTTCTTTCCCCTGCTTCTCGACAAGCACAATAGCATTTTCATCAAAACGAATATAGGACCCGTCTTTCCGCCCAAATGATTTTTTTTGACGTACTACTACGCCACGACAAATATCTTTTTTCTTTACCGCTTTACGTGGTTCAGCTGTTTGAATAGAGACCACAACAGTATCTCCTATACGGGCATAACGGCGTTTACTGCCACCCAAGACCTTAAAAATCCGAGCGACTTTACCGCCGGAGTTGTCTGCTATGGTAACGATTGATTGTGGTTGTAACATGTTATTTTTTGCTTTTAGATGACACAGACTGTACGGCGAAGCATTTCAATTTCGAAACTGGCTTCACACTCACAATAGTGACTGTGTCACCAACCACTGCGGTGTTATCTGGATTGTGTACAAGATGGTTCTTCGAAAGTGTTTGATACTTCTTGTATTTTGGATGCTTCACAAAACGATCGACACGGACAGTGATAGTATCCTTCATTGCCGTCTTAACGACAACGCCAGTAAAAGTTTGTTTGTGGGTTATTGAAGTAGTTTTCATAGTAATTATGATACGTGAAGTACACGAGCGTGTTGTTCAGTTAAAATGCGAGCGATAATTATACGTATTTTCTTTGCAACACTTGAATCTTTTGGTTTAGCACCCGCTGCCGCGAAGCGTACACTACGCAAATGCGCGCGTTGCTCCACGAGCATCTTAGTGAGCTCCTGATCCGTTTTCTTCGTCATGTCTTCTTTCTTTGCCATATAATTTAAATAAACGCAACTAGCGGGTAACGATTTTAGTTCTCATAGGAAGTTTCATACCTGCCTTGCGTAGCGCAGTGCGGGCAATCTCTTCTGAAACACCATCCAACTCAAAAAGGATTCGTCCTGGACGTACTTCAAACACATAGTGCTTTGGATCGCCTTTTCCTTTTCCCATGCCCACTTCCGCCGCTTTCGCCGTTACTGGACGATCCGGGAAAATACGAATCCAAAGTTTTCCTACCTTCGCAGTATGGCGAGTAAGCACTTTTCGTGCCGCTTCAATCTGATTACTCGTCATTCGTGCCGCTGTTGTTGCTTTAAGAGCGTACGCACCAAATGCTATATCAGTACCGCGTGTGTCTGGACGATTCAAACGCTTTTTACTTTTGCGCTGTGTTTGCCACTTACGATGCTTTACTTTCTTTGGAAATAACATAGTTAAAAGAGTTAGCCACGTGCTGGTGATTGATTGAGTGCACGTGCTGGTGCTTTTTTATCTTGAAAGATATTACCGCGGAAAATCCAAACTTTAATACCAATAACACCGTACGGTAGATAAGCCTGCTCGTGAGCAAAATCAATGTCTGCACGAAATGTCTGTAGTGGAATACGACCTTTTTTGAGCTCTTCTTTGCGACTCATTTCTGCACCACCAAGACGACCAGCAATGGCAATACGGACACCCTCAACTTCGCGAGCTGCTATAACTTTTTCAACCGTTGCTTTGAGTACTCGACGAAACGGCATCCGTTTCTCGAGACCTTCAGCAATCATATAAGCTACAACACCAGCATCCGTTTCCGGCTGGCGAATCTCATTGATATCGAGTTTAAGCGTTCGGCCATCCGTAGGAGCAATTTTCTTCACCACACGAGCAAGTTCTTTGCGTAACTTTGTGGCATTTTCACCTGAGCGACCAATAACGAGACCAGGACGGGCTGTTGAGATAATAATACGCAGTTCAGTTGCCGAACGCTCAATTTCAATACCGGAAGTATGAGTCCCACGTAAACGCTTCGTAAGAAAACGTCTTATAGCCTCGTCGGTGGCGATATTTTCACGAAAACTCTTCTTATCTGACGCAAACCAGCGACTCTTCCAATCTCGGATAATGCCGAGACGATGTGCATAAGGATGTACGGTGTGCGTCATAGTATAAAATTATTAGCCTTGTTTAAGCTTTAGTCCAGCCGAAGCAAGGGTCACAATTATGCGACTCTTGCGGTGACGAATAAGGGAGGCACGACCAAAGGCTCGTGGCATATAGCGCTTCAACATACCAGCATTCTCAACTACAACAGATTTTATCTGAAGGGTATCGGTATCCTCTCCTTGTTGCTTTGCATTTGCTACGGCACTCTCAATAAGTTTTTTCATAGGGGCAGCAGCACGCTTTGGAAGAAACGAAAGAATAGAAAGTGCAACTGAAACTTTCTTTCCTTCCACAAGCCTTGCAACAAGACGTACCTTACGTTCTGGTTGGTTATGACTTTCAAGTATTGCACTCACCTCGCGGGGCATTGTCTCACTTATCGGGCTTTTTGCTCGATCGACAGATTTATTTTCAGTTTTAATTGGAGTGTTTGCCATAATTGTCTTATCTCTCGTGTAATACGCCTCTTTGTATTACTTTTTAGCAGCTGGGGCAGCTTTAGCGGCTTTTGCAGCAGCGATTTCTGATTCTTGTCGCTTCTTCTCCATTTCTTTCTGCATCTTACCTCCATGACGAACAAACTTCTTAGTAGGAGAGAATTCGCCAAGGCGATGTCCCACCATTTCCTCAGAAACGAGTACTTCGATATGCTGTTTGCCATTATGTACACCAAAGGTGAAACCTACCATCTCTGGACTAATCTGACTTCCACGCGCCCACGTATTAATTACCTCCGATTCCGCAGGTTTTTTATCAGCGATTTTCTTGAGGAGTTTGATGTCCACATAGGGACCTTTTTTTAGTGAGCGCGACATAATGCAAATGAATACCCGCCGAGCGGGATACCGCAAAGATACAGGAATATAGTAAAATCGTCAAACTCTCACCTATACCATTGGTATTATTACTTGATATACTCGACCATATGAAACGAACTTCTCTTATTAGTATAATTGCGATTCTTATTGTTTCCGTTGGTGTAGTGGTATATGTCATGGGATATCCAAAATCTATAGGGACTCCTTCCTACATCCAGAAAACTCCCGAGACAAACATCTCATTTACAACGAGTCCCTATAAGGAACGCACTTTGCACTATACGATAGTCGCAAATTTCCCTACAACAACACCTCTCTCAAACTTGGTAAGTACACAAACAAACAAGGAAGCAATTTCACGTATCCAAAACTGGGTATTACAGACCGTAACTCAATTTAAGAGAGGTAACAATCATATAAATATAATTACGCCTACCGGAGCAACATCATCGGCATTATCTGCCGATAAGATACATACACTACAGATTATGTATCTTATCGGCTCATCAAGAGATACTCTTTCATATATCTTTACTGTCTATGAAAATACCGGAGATACCCGCAAGAACGTTTACTTTAAGACTTTCGTGTTTGATACGACAACAGGTACTAATCTCTCTCTCAACGATATATTTGTGAGTAACACTGATTACCTCAACACCCTTTCAACGCTCTCGTATACGTCAATAACAAAAGAATTACCCAGTCTTGTAAATACTCGTATGATTACCGATGGCACGAGCCCAAATGCTGTTAATTTCAAGAATTTTTTCTTTGATAATAATAAACTTATACTTCTCTTTCCTACCTACCAAGTAGCCGGATACGCCGTAGGGCCTCAGACCGTACGTATTCCTACAAAAAATATCTCATCTTTTCTTAAACAAAAATATCCATAACTCTTAATAGATAGAAAGAATAAAACCCGCAAAGTATACTTCGCGGGTTTTATTCTTTCTGAAAAGAGAATTATCTGCGTTTCTTACCAACCTTACGACGAGAGACAATGAATACATTTGAGTATTTTTTTGGTGTACGTGTCTTCTGTCCTTTGCCAGTTGGCTTTCCCCATTTACTCTTAGCACGTCGAAGTCCACGACCCTGTCGGCCCTCACCGCCACCGTGCGGGTGATCAACTGGGTTCATAGCATTTCCGCGAACTGTTGGCCGAATACCCATCCAACGTGAACGGCCTGCTTTACCAATAACAACAAGGTTATGTTCCTTATTACCGACAGAACCGACAGATGCCCAACAGAGGTCCGAAACACGACGAATTTCAGTCGAAGGGAGCTTAATCTGGGCATACCCAGCATCGTGAGCAATCACTTCTGCGTGATTACCTGCACTTCGCGCGAGGATGGCACCAGCACCTGGACGTAATTCCAGATTGTAAATGAATGTACCTACTGGCATTTTGCCAATGGGAAGACGATTACCCAGCGTAACAGGTGCGTCTTCAGAAACGATAAAGGTATCTCCAACCGCAATTGATTTAGGCAACGTAACATAGCGGCGTGCACCGTCAGCATAAAGAGCAATACCAATGAAAGCTGAACGAAATGGATCGTATTCAATTGTTTCTATTTTTGCCGGTATATTCTTCTTGTTATACGAGAAATCAACATCACGGTAACGACGCTTGTGACCACCTCCTTGATGGCGTGTCGTAATACGACCGGCATTATTTCTGCCCGCATTACGCTTCTGCACCTTCATAAGCGGTTTGTATGGTTTGTCACCCGAAAGAAGCTCCTTGAAGGGAAGCGTGGTCATTGTGCGGCGGCTCTTGGTGGTTGGTCGATACGTTTTCATATAAAAATAATTATGCGAACTGAATGGTGTCTCCTGCGTTTAAGTACACATAGGCCTTGCGACGCCTACTTCTCTTTCCCATACCACGACGTGCGCGCATAGGTTTACGTTTTGCAGGAAGATTAACAATACGTACTTGTCTCGCGTCAACTTTATAAATTGCTTTTATAGCACCTGCAACATCAGCTTTTGTTGCGGTTCTTGGAATTTCGAAAGTATAAATACCCCTACTGGTATCAATAAGTGCCTTCTCTGAAAGCCATGGCGCGCGAATAATCTCGTGTTCCTTACCCTCCTTCGGCTTCGCCTGGCGCGCATGAACAAGGCGTTTCGCCTTCTTTTCAGTCTTCTTCGTAGTAGTTCCAAAAATAGCCATATTTATTTGCTCATACGATTAACGAGATGCTTAAGAGAATTTTCAGGATCCTCGATAACGAGATACTTATGAGTAAGAATATTAAGCGGATTTAAATTGCGAACTTCTTCAGTAGAAAAACTACCAATGTTGCCAAAACTCTTTATGACATGAGAATTATGACTTGAAAGAGCAATGAGTGCTGCATTCTTTCTTTTAGTCGCGAGCGTACTGACAGAGGCGCCTTTTGCGAGAGAAAGAATAAAATTCTTCGCATCTGCTGTTTTCGGTACAGAAAAGTCTAAAGAATCAACAAAAATAATTTCACCATCCTTTATTTTTCTTGAAAGTACCGAAGCGAGTGCTTGAATACGCATTTTGCGATTAATCTTCTCACTGAAATCACGCTCATTACGCGGACCAAACGTTACACCGCCGTGACGCCAAATTGGTGAGCGTTTTGAGCCATGTCGTGCTTGACCGGTACCTTTCTGTTTCCATGGCTTCCTACCACCACCTGAAACTTCAGAACGATCCTTTGTATGAGCACGATTCTGACGGAGATTTGCTTGCATACCAGTCACCACCTGGTGAACAAGATCACTGCGCCATGGTGCATTAAAAATTTCTTCAGGAAGAACAATTTTTGAAACTTCTTTTCCCGTAGCTGAATACACCACTGCTTCGAGTGCTTTCGGTGCAACTTTTTTCTTTATTGGAGTAGTAATTTTTTCGGTAGTCATAGTATATATATTTATGTGCCTTGATTCGAAGATACCGATGTCCCAACGATTTCAAGAACAGCGCCACGATTCCCTGGGACTGCACCAGACACAAGAATTTCACCAGTTTTCACATCAATAGCGAGTATAGTGAGATTTTTTACCGTAACACGGTCACCGCCCATTCGACCCGCCATACGCATGCCTTTAGCAACACGACCTCCTGCACGGCCTCCCGAACCACCGATAGAACCTGCTTCACGTTCTGAATGTTTTTGACCATGTGAACGTGGACCGCCATGAAATCCATGACGTTTTACTACTCCGGCGAAGCCTTTTCCTTTAGTAACTCCGGCAACAGTAACGGTATCACCCACTTCAAATATCGAAGCATCAAGAACACTTCCTACTTCAGTAATGCCATTTTGAGTATCTTCTGCTTCATTTGGCAAACGAAACTCGCGAATGACAGCATATCCTTTGTCTTTTGTGTGACCAAGTACCGCCTTAGAAATATTCTTCGTCTTTCTTGTACCAAAACCAACCTGAACGGCATTATATCCGTCCTCACCGCTCTTTTCTTTTACTTGTGTAACGGTCACTCCATCTGTCTTAAGAAGAGTTGCAGCACGAGCATGACCATCTTCACCGAAAATTCGGGTCATACCTTCTTTCTTTGCAAGAATAAATTTCATGTAAGTTAAAGCAAATCGCGCCACAACAAATCGCGTGGCGCGATTTGCCATTGGTCCGGCTAAATGCCGTACATAGCGTCTCATGCACACTACACTAGGAAACAGGAAGACGCAACAATAACACCCTCCCCATCCCCTAAGATAGGGTGCTTAAGATGACATCTTAGGATATTGGGGATAGAAACTCATTTATATTTTCTATGAAAGGCAAATCTAGTTTCAAAAATCTTTAGTATAATTCTTATGTTTTATATGAAAAACCCCGGTACAACCGTAGTTGTTCCGAGGCTCGAAAACTATAAATCGCGGCCCCGCGCCGCGTTTTTTTGTTCTCTATATTTGGGCTATCCGAGAATATCTGCAGTAGGCGTGGGGCGTAGGCCTTGGGAATCATCCCTCCTCTTCGGTATCCAAATCGTATGCCCTCATTTCTTATTCTAACCGCTCGTTCAAAGCTACACAAGTGGAAAACAAAAACCGCTCTATTAAGAGCGGTTTTTGTTTATCTATTCGAGAGTTCCTAGACCATCTTGACGTCGATAGTGACACCCGAAGGAAGATTAAGATTCGTGAGAGCCTCAATAACTTTTGGCTCAGGGTTCATAATGTCAACGAGACGCTTATGAATACGCATCTCAAATTGTTCGCGTGCGTCTTTATGAACGAAAGTCGATCGATTCACTGTCCAGCGCTTAATCTCAGTTGGAAGCGGTACTGGACCAACAACCGTCGCCTCAAAACGTGCGGCAGTGTCCATAATTTGCTTCACCGAAAGATCAAGAATTTTATGCTCGTACGCGCGAATGCGAATGCGTAGCTTGTGCTCCACGGGCGCGGCTTCTGTCTTTTTCTTCTTCGGAGCTCGCTTTGTTTTCGTTTCCGTCATACGAGTAGGATGAGTGTTATGTTGTTATCTTCGTTACAACCCCAGCACCCACCGTTTTACCTCCTTCACGGATAGCAAAACGACGCTGTTCTTCAAGTGCAATTGGAGAGACAAGTTTCACTTTGAAAGTGACCGTATCTCCCGGCATGACCATCTCTTTTCCTTCCGGAAGAGTTACTTCTCCTGTTACATCAGTAGTACCGATATAAAACTGTGGCTTATAGCCAGAGAAGAATGGTGTGTGACGACCTCCTTCATCCTTATTAAGGATATAGACTTCAGACTCAAAATCAGTATGCGGAGTGATAGATCCTGTTTTTGCAAGTACTTGACCGCGATGTACGTCTTCTTTCTTCGTACCACGAAGAAGAACACCAGCATTATCGCCTGCTGTACCCTCCTGAAGCTGTTTATTGAACATCTCAATACCAGTAACCGTTGTTTTAGCGGTATCTTTGAGTCCAACAATTTCGACTTCTTCGCCTACCTTCACAACGCCACGTTCAATGCGACCGGTAACTACCGTACCGCGACCTTCAATTGAGAAGATGTCTTCAATCGGCATAAGAAACGGTTTGTCCGTCTCACGCTCTGGAAGATCGAAGTAGGTATCCATCGTATCAACGAGTTCCTTAACCTTCTGGGCATATTCGTCTGAGACATCTTTTGCCTCAAGCGCTTTAAGTGCTGATCCTTGAATAATCGGTGTATTTTCACCATCAAATCCTTGCTTTGTGAGAAGCTCACGGATTTCTTCTTCAACGAGTTCAATAAGGTCTTTCTCTTCCACCATATCTACTTTATTGACGAAAACAATGAGTTTTTTGAGACCCACCTGCTTAGCGAGGAGGATGTGTTCGCGTGTCTGAGGCATAACACCATCAGTCGCGGCAACTACAAGTACCGCACCATCCATCTGGGCGGCACCGGTAATCATATTCTTAATATAGTCGGCGTGACCTGGCGCATCGATGTGCGCGTAGTGACGATTCGGTGTCTCGTACTCCGAGTGATGAAGTGCAATAGTGATACCGCGCGACTTTTCTTCTGGTGCGCTGTCAATCTTATCAATTGGCTCAACGCGCGCTTCGTAATTCTCTCCCTTGAGCATTGAGAGTACGTTCAGAATCGACGCGGTGAGCGTCGTCTTGCCGTGGTCAACGTGGCCAATAGTGCCCACGTTCATGTGTGGCTTGTTGCGTGTAAATTCTGCCATAACGATGTTGGTAATATAACTTAATAAAGTAACAAACAGTTCCGATCGAGTCGGAAAAACCCACCGGCTCGCCAACTCGAAAAAGCAGACAAGCCAAAGAGCGACGCCAAGATGCGTTAGCAGCAACTATACGCAACAGTGCGCTGAAATGCAAATATATACGTGTATAAGATGCTACAAATTGTAGTTTATACGAAATTTATTCTTGTGGTCTAAATGAGGTCAGTAAAGAATTCTCTAAACAAAACATTTCAATGGCATGTCAAATGTTTTCGAAAATTCTTTTATGAACGTCTCTCTATCTTCCGGATTAAATATAATCCCCTTAAATTCTAGGAGAGGTGAATAGAATAATTCGACAGGGCTAACCACTGCCGTATATTCACTCCGAGGAGAAACGTACATACCCGCTCTACGAAAGACATCATCAACAAATTCACTGCAGAAAAGAGAAGATTCCCCTTTTATGGGATTTGGTAAACAAACAGATCTTTCAAATAAGATTGCGGTAATGACATATATAGAACCAAGGACCAAAGCTATCCATGATTTAAATTCGGCAAATGAAGCTTTTGGCGACTCTATGTTGTATAACGACTCCATACTCTCAACAACATTTTCCTTTGGAACGCCATTTATTGAGGGTATGTATCTCATTATAATGAACAGTTCTCCTTTTTCGGGAGAAACATTTCTAGTACCGAGACCGAGACTTTCCCCTGCACTGGCAGATGCGAGGGTTTGAGACCCATCATTATTAAAACCCATTAATGCATGAGTAATATGGCTACCGGTTGAGAGAGAAATTATCTTCGAGAGAATATTGTGTTTTAAATATTCACTTGATTTATAGGAAAGAACAACATCCCCCTTCTCAATATGAGGAGAATTCAGTGTGAAATGACCGAGATTACTTGATATTTTCCTTACAAAATTAATGGTATGAGTAAGTCCGCAAGCCTGATATGCCCATAAAGCCGCGAATTGTGATTGTTTAGCGAATCGGTCATCATACCGAATAGAATATTTTCTCGCTGACTTAATTTTTTTTAAGGCCATCCGAAAACTGGCAACAGTCCATCGTCTCAAAAGGAAAAGAGGGACAATGTCACGAAGTGACTCTTTATTTTCAATAAAAAATTGGATCTCTTTCTCAAGAGCATCCAAATCTTTACTGATTTCGTTTGAGTGAATAAGTGGTGCTTGGATCACAACACGTTTCAGTAATGAAGATGCTATTTCTTGTATCAAATCTATTTTTTTACTTGGATTCATACCTTGTGTACCGTTTTTATTAGTTATTAATTTGATAATACCACCTCTCTATAGCATACTATAATTAGTATTATGACAATTTACGACATTTTGAAAGAATCCGTAAGAGAAGGGATTAAAAATGATTTTCGCGGAGAGCAGAAAACACGAAATTCTATATGGAAAGAAATTATAGATAGTGGTGATGGACGTTCTTTTGAAAATAGGTACCCAGATACCGGTATTGTGGCTCTTTCGTCTACACTCACAAAGCAAGTTCGTCGCGCTGTTGTTGGGATAGACATTGGAACGGCAGAAATTCTCGCAATGTTGCAATGGTCACAAAAAGAAGGGAAAGAGATAGACCTCTTTATAGGGCATCATCCTGAAGGGAGATTAAATGGACTAATGCACCTCACCCTACACTCTCATATTGAGAATCTTCTAGCTTTTGGGGTGGATGTACGACATCTCGAAGATAAATTCGATAACCTCATTGAAGATCTCAAGCTCGATATTCTTTCAAGTAATATCACTCAGATTCATGATTCGATTCATTATCTTGATACAAATTATATTTCTATTCATAGTCCTGCGGACAATATTGGTGCACGTTTCGTCTATGAGTATGTACAGAAAAAACAACCAGAAACTCTACAAAACACCATAGACACAATGCTTGAGATAGAAGAGTACGCTCATTATGAGGGTATAAATATTATTTCTCCGACTATTATTTCCGGTGAGCCGGACGCGCCACTCGGTAAATATACCTTTACAGACTTTGTTGGTGGAATTGAGGGGCCAGTGGAAGTATATCCAGAAATGAAAAAACAAGGTATCGACACGGTTATTTGTATGCATCTTACTGAGAAGGCTATAGATCGATGTCGCGATATTGGTCTCCAAGTGATATCCACAGGACACATGTCCTCAGACTCTATAGGATTGAACCTTCTATGTGATACGTTTGAGAGAGAGGGAGTCGAAATTGTGCCGGTTTCTGGTTTTGTTCGAGTTCAGAGAAAGACGCATTAGCGTGCATGCCCTCTACGAATTATCCACATTAAATATTCACGACACTATGGCAACAGAAAGACGTCGCACAACGAGCCGGGCAACAGATAGAAGAAGAACTGCAACAAAAACAACTGCGCGAACTCGCGCAACTCGCACAACTCGTACTCGACGAGCACGATAACTACTGTTTTTAGAACTGCCAATTAGAGACTGCCAATTCTTGGCAGTCTCTAATTGTTTCTAGAGTGCTACTCCTTTATCTGTTACCGTCTTCAAAAGATTTACAATGAGAAGATGTGGCGAAGAAGTCACCTGTTCTTCGTTAAGAACTTTTATCGTAATTGTTGTTGCGAGTGCTGCCAACGAAGCTGATCCCACCGATACCTGTGAAGCAGGACAGGGTTTCCCGTCTTCCATAATGGTTAAAGCCTTTGCCATCACTTTAACAACGACAGGATCGAGCTCACCTTCGAGGCTTTCAATTAAGTGAGAATAGTGACCAACATAAGATTCAGTATCAACTTCTCCGGTAAGAGGAAGAGAAAAAAGTTTTCGAAAATCACAATAAGGGGCATCAGAAGGAGGAAAGTAAAGTGCTGCAGATCCCCATCCTGCTGTGGTGCCACTTATAAGTGGTTTTTTCTGTGCGTGTGCTTCGTCATGCAAAGCCACAATAGTAGACAAAACAAGAAAATCGATTGTATCAAAAATAAAATCGCTCTGTTGTACTACCTCTTTTACATTTTCTTTTGTTATACCGTGTGGATATTTTATAACAGAGGCGTCTGGATTAATCGCTTTTAAGCGTTTTTCGAGAGCATCAACTTTTGAGGTGCCAATATCAGCATATATATATGCCTGTCTATTTAGATTAGATTTTTCTACAACATCAAGATCCGCTAGAAGAAAATTAACAAATCCGAGCCGCACTAAAGCCTCTGCTATGGGACTCCCCACTCCACAGCCAGCAATCAATACTTTTGTCGTACGTATCTTTTCCTGTAATTCGGCTGATACATACCCAGAATTACGCGTATAAAATTCATTATATTCTTTCAGTTCATTGTGTGTCATACACTACATACTATCATTTAATAAAACCCTCACTATCTGTATCGTGGTACAAATATCCCCTCTCTACCATAATGCGCCACATACGCTTGTACCACTCTCCATAACCAGCACCACTTGGATGTAGTCGATCTTCGGCAAAATAACGTTTTGGATCTATCACAAATGGATTCTCACGAGGATTCGAAAATAAATCAATAATTGGCACTTTTTGTTCATTGGCTACAAAAAGGAATATATTCTTTACCAATTCAGTTCGATGATTGAGCCATGATCTAATCGGCCATGGAAAAAATGGTGCGGTACCCTCATTCCCAAAAAACAATAAAATAACATGGTGATCACTAATCTCCTTTGCTTGCTCTAAAATGGAACGTAAATCTTCGACAAGTTTACGAGAAGAGGTGTATGCCCAAATGTCATTCCCTCCCGTACTGATAATGGCCATATCTACTTTCTTATTATGAAGACTTTGAATCTGTTGCGAAACACCTATTGTTTTTGAGCCATTTTCTGCAAGGTTGATAATATTCGTATGCGGAAAATCTTTAGCTAATCTGCCAGCAAGTGTTTCTTCTACATTTTTTGAACCAGTGCCAACAGCAGTGCTATCACCAAAAATTGCGATACTTCTCCCTTGTATATTCAGCTGTAAAGGTTTTGTTTTATAAACAGTTAACGATCTATTGGCGAATAAAATAATGAGGAGTTTTATAGCAGAGAAACTTACAAGAAGTAAAATTCCAATTGGAATATATAAAAATATGATTGACTCCATTTGTAGTGGAGGTAATAATAAAAAAGTATTTATAAATGGTATTTCCATTTGTGTTAATATAACACTTGTAAATTTCACTGGAGCATGAACATACTTGCTATCCTTTATTTTCTTGTATCTTTCTTCTATATATTTTTTGCAGTAGCTTTATTATTTTTTCCAAAAAAAATAAAGCTACTTTTCCCCGCTTTGTTTCCACTACTCGAGTCATTCCGCTTTCCGCTCATTATAAATACCATTTGTCTTGCTAGTGTCGGAATATTTCTTTATTTAATTGGCAGTGAACTTATACTATCTTCTTTGTGGGGATGGTACTTCGCATTTGTACTCTCTCTGTGGGAAATATTTCTTGTATTTGGATTCTATCTTCCACACAAAAAGCACTGGAGCGCCGCTATACATTTTGCCCTTCACCTATTCCTTGTTGTGATGATTGCAAACATCATTATATTAGGATATTCACTTCAAATTAATACGATGCAATCACAATTCACTACGACAATGAATGTTACGGGGCTTCTCCCATAGAGCAGGAGAACCTATCTTCATATATAAGAACGGGTGCTCTTATTCGCGTGATGAAATGATATCCGTGGCAACATTTTGTGGAACGACATCATAATGATCGAATTCCATCGTCATACTGCCACGACCTTCAGTCATAGAACGAAGTGTCGTGGTGTAACCAAACATTTCAGAAAGAGGTACTTTTGCATGAACAACTTTATTTATACCGCGCTCTTCCATGCTTTCAATGGCACCACGCTTTCCTGAGATATTTCCCGTGATATCTCCCATAAATTGTTCTGGAATAATAACTTCGATTTTCATAATCGGTTCGAGGATGACTGGCTTCGCTTTTTTCGCAGCCTCTTGAAAAGCGAGTGACGCAGCAATTTTGAAAGCAATTTCTGATGAGTCGACATCGTGGAATGAACCGTCATAGAGATCAATGGAGACATCGACTACCGGATAGCCAGCGAGAATACCTCGTGCCATTGCTTCACGAATACCTTTCTCTACCGCTGGAATGAATTCCTGTGGAATAACCCCTCCTTTAATATTATTGATGAATTCAAAATGATCTTCTCGTTTAACATTTTTAGGAATCTTTGCTTCTGGATCAATTTGTTCAAGTTTCTTTAGTTTCAGTTTCACATGACCATATTGTCCACGACCACCTGTTTGTTTTATATATTTATGTTCGGCCTCAGAAGAACTCAAAATCGTTTCTCGATAAGCCACTTGTGGTCTACCTGTATCAGCGACCACATTAAATTCACGCTTCATACGGTCGATAAGAATCTCAAGATGTAGCTCCCCCATACCGGCAATAATAGTTTCTCCTGTTTCTTCATCACTTGAAACACGGAAGGTTGGATCCTCATCTGAGAGCTTGCGTAGAGCAACACCCATCTTTTCTTGATCAGCCTTCGTCTTCGGCTCGATGCGTACTGATACCACTGGCTCCGGGAAAACAATTTCCTCAAGAATAATAGGATTCGCTTCATCACAGAGTGTGTGCGAAGTTTTTGTGTCTTTAAGACCAACGGCTGCAGCAATTTCTCCTGCGAATACCTGTTCTACTTCTTCACGTTTATCAGCCTGAAGACGTACGATACGTCCTATTCTCTCTTTCGAGTTAGTCATTGAATTGTACACATACGAACCGGCAGAGAGAGTCCCCGAATAGACACGGAAGAACGTGAGAGCTCCTACAAATGGGTCTGTTTGAAGTTTAAATACAAGAGCGGTGAATGGTTCGTCATCAGATGCGTGTCGTTCAACTGGCTTATCTGTCTTCGGATTGATGCCGGTAATTGGTGGAAGATCGAGTGGCGAAGGGAGATAATCAACGACACCGTCAAGTATGAGCTGAACACCTTTATTCTTGAGTGCACTTCCGCAATACACGGGGAAAATTTCATTTGCAATAACACCCTTACGAAGAAGTTTTTTAAGTTCTTCGAGTGAAGGTTCAGTACCTTCAAGATACATATTCATCGCTGATTCATCTTGCTCAACAATACGTTCGATGAGCTCATTACGATATTTTTTTGCTACTGCAACAAGAGATTCCGGTACCTCCCCTTCAATTACCTCCTCTCCCATATTTCCAGAAAAGGTAAATCCTTTCATTGTAAGAAGGTCTACAACTCCTTCATGATTTGCTTCTTCACCAATAGGAATTTGCACACGAATTGCTTTAGGAGAGAGCCGATCTAAAATACTCTTATAGGAATTTTCAAAAGAGGCGCCAATTCGGTCAAGTTTATTAATGAAACAGAGACGTGGGACATTTGCATCATCAGCATAACGCCAATTAGTTTCTGATTGTGGCTCAACACCAGAAACACCGTCGAAAACGACGATAGCCCCATCGAGTACACGCATTGAGCGTTGTACTTCGGCAGTGAAATCAATGTGTCCTGGGGTATCAATAATATTAAAACGAAACTTCTTAGATTTGTCAGATTTATCAGGCTCATCGGTACGTGTCCAGAAGCACGTGATGGCGGCAGCAGTAATAGTGATACCGCGCTCACGTTCTTGCTCCATCCAATCAGTAGTTGTCTCACCTTCGTGCACTTCACCGATTTTGTGTTGGGAGCCTGTATAGAAAAGAATACGTTCAGATACAGTCGTCTTACCAGCATCGATGTGAGCGATGATACCGAAGTTGCGTACTTTCTCAAGCGGATAATCTCGTTTCATAAGTAAAAAATAAAAATAAAAGCGCCAAGGCGTTACTCGACTCTACCACGCAAAGTGGGCAAATGCTTTATTGGCGGCAGCCATGCGATGCATGTCCTCCTTCTTCTTAATTGCTTCTCCTTCATTTTTTGCAGCGAGCATGAGTTCTTCAGCAAGTTTCTCCGCCATAGGGCGACCTTTCTTAGAACGAGCACCAGTAATCAACCAATGAAAAGAAAGAGCCAGACGGCGCGCTTGGGGCACTTCACGTGGCACTTGATAATTAGCTCCTCCGACACGACGCGAACGCACTTCCATAAGTGGCGAAACATTTCGAATCGCAGTATCAAATGTTTCAAGTGGATCACTTTCACTCTCTTTTATCTTGGCAAGAGCATCGTAGACAATGCCACGTGCAATATCTTTCTTACCGTCAAGCATGACGGCATTAATAAAACGAGTAAGAGTTTCCGAACCGTATTTAAGGTCAGGTTTCCAGGTACGCTTTTTTTTGAGTGGACTACGCATAGTGAAAAATTAGAAAATGAAAATATATATTATTCTTTCGGCTTCTTAGTGCCATAACGAGAACGAGAACGACGACGCTTATCAACACCAGCTGCGTCAAGTTTGCCACGTACGATGGTGTACTGCACACCGATATCTTTTACACGACCACCACGAAGCATTACAACTGAGTGCTCCTGAAGATTGTGACCTTCACCTGGAATATATGCCGTTACTTCCATACCATTCGTAAGACGAACACGAGCGATTTTACGAATAGCTGAGTTTGGTTTTCGTGGAGTCTTCGTAGTGACCTTTGTGCAGACACCACGCTTGAATGGCGATGCATAAAATGTCGGACGATTCTTGAGTGCATTAAAACCACGCGTAAGCGCAAGTACTTTAGTTTTCCGAATTTTATTGGTTCGGTGTTTCTTCAAAAGTTGATTGATAGTTGCCATTTATATTCAAAGTCCCGCCACAGCGAGACTTCCGCAATATATAGGAATAGTGCCTAAAGTGCAACTACTAAAAGTTCAATTTTCGTCTACCGACTCACGATAGGGGTCAACTGAATAGATGGATACGTCCGTAGAATCTGGTGTTTGAACACTTGGTGATTGTTGTGAAGTTAAACGATTAATAGAAGCTTTCGGCACTTTTGGCATTACTCCCGGAAGATTCTGTGGAGGAGGTACTGGCGAGTGGGGAGTGGGGAGTGGAGGGAGTGGTTGTGGAGCAGTAAGAGGTTTTCTTTTCCGTGCAAGTGGACGGGGAGAACCATAGGACTGATCCTTATGCGGCATAACCGCCTTTGGAGGAAGTGGCGCTACGTGCGATGGAGAGCGGAGTGATGAAGAAGAAGAGGTAGCAGATGGCTGTTCAAAGTCTTTAATTAAATGTGGCGGAATGCCAAACTCTGCAGAAGTATGCTGAATAGGGGGGGTGACGGTACGCGGAATCTTATTCTCCAAATGAGGGTGGCTCTCTGGCATATTCACCTCTTTATTCGATTCTGGCAGGTGTGACGACTGGTGACTTGATACTGGAGCAATCGATTGTGCTGTCAGTTCTGCAGACTTTTGTCCCTTCTCTTTATCTCTCCTCATCTCTTCAAGTAACGGCGTGAATATCTCTTGATTTATATCGGACATAATGACAAGTACAATGTCTTCAGCGATAAATGCTTCATCTACAAGCGCTGAAGAAAACTGACTAGGGGTCTCTATCCCCATAAGTAACAATACAAGTTCCCGCTCAAGAATATTTCCTTGATTGCCATGCAAAGCATGTTTACTTACGAGGCTATGTGCAAATACCGAATACCCTCCCTTTGCAAGATAGCGATGTATCGGTGGCGGTAACGTTTGCATTACCTGTTTTATGCTTTCGTCAAAAGTTAATTCTTTTTGTTTTTGTTCTTCATTCATACTCATTTTAGAATATCTTATGTTTTTTGCTCATCAGTTTCTTTAAAAAGTTTTGCTATTTTCCCAAGATCTTCATCAGATAAACCTTTTTTTACTTCATTTTTAATAATTTTATGAGCAGCTTCTCCACTCGAGCGAGCAAATGAGGAAAGGAACCCATGCAAACTTTTTACATATTTCTCCTGCGGTGCTCTTTTACGAGACTCAATAATTCCTTGAATATCTTTTTTACCTTTTTTATAAGACTCATTAAGTTCTTTAATTGCTTCCTTTTGTATATTTTGTAAATCCTCACGAGATTTATTTTCCTTCTTGAGAGCAGTTTTTGCTTCATTGAGAGATTCTTCACTAAAAAATGGGTGCTGTTTATCTCTTAATTTTTCCAATGTAGAAATTCTTTCTTTTTGTTTTTCAATTCCTTCATTATGAGATTTGAGCTGTGCCTCATGTTCTGATTCAAGGCCAGATTTAGTTCTCTGGTAATTCTCTTTGTGTTCTTCTTTTTGCGCTTCCGCAGATTTCAGAGCCTCTTCCTGCTTTTTTGACCGTTTAAGACTATTTCCATAATCCACACGCGCTTTGACCCCCTTTTCAAGCGATCCTTTAAAACCGCCTTTTGTTGCCGTACCTGCGTCAATACCTGCAGCCCTTAATCCCTTTGATGCTATCTTTGGTCCACGAAAATCATAACTCGCTTTTGCACCATAATTTAAAGCACCCGACAAATGCCGTCCCATTTCTGACTGTCCGAATGAAGTTTTTTTAACATAATTTCTAGCACGATTAGCACCGCGACCGATTGTATGCCGCATCATATAACTAGTAGATGCTGCAGTGAGCCCAAAAGAAAGTTTACTACCCATACTAGTAGCCCAATTAGCGCCGGTGGCACCGAGACGTTTAGCAAAATAGGTAACAGCCAAAAGAAGACCCATGGCAACAAGGAACGAAAGGAGTATCCCTGAAAAATTAGTGGAATTACCAGTTAGCGTACCCGACCATGCAGCCGCAGCTGTCGCACTATCTTTCACTCCAAATGAACTAAGAAAATTAACATCTGTAATAACTCTGAGTGCTATATAAAGCATGAGAAGTAAAATAGGTGCTATTATTGTTTGTTTAAAAAGCTCGCTCCACCATGAATTCGCTACACTGGCGAGTTTTGGAACAGCAAGCCCAGCAAATCCAATCGGAGCGACAATAATAAGAAAGATGAGGATAACAAATCGAATAATAAGGATAATTGCAAGAGAAAACATCACCATCGCAGCAACCAAAAATAATATAATACCCATGAATCCTGTAAACCATGAGCTACTTGCTGAAAGGGAAAAAGTGTTATTCTGCGCTTCCCCATATATAGTCGCAAGGCCAAGTTGCGACATTATTTTATTTGATATGCCTTCGTTCTGTATGCTATTGGATGTGATAGCCGCACTTGCGGGCTGACCACCATTTATTTGTGTATAGAATTGTGTTGCAAAAAGATTTCCAGTATCAATAACTGCTTCAGATATAAAAAGTGAAAAATTAAGAAATACTGCAGCCACTAAAAGTATCGGAATCATTTTTTTGCCACCGCCATACCAATTCACTTGAAGGATGGTCGTAATACCAATGGCCAAGAATCCAAATATAAGAATAATATTGCCAATATCACGCAAAACACGCCATGTAGTGCCGACAGTTGAGAGATTATTTGTAATTGTGCCCATATGGACGACGGTATAGTACACCGAATAATCGAGAAGAAGAGCAGCAATCGAGAAGAAGAGCAGCAACACCAAGAAGCCATGCAAAAAGACTCATGATTTTTGTCATGAGAAAACCATAACCTTCATTAACTTTATCAACATTTGAAGGATTTGTCGGATTTGTCGGATTATCGCCTTTCTTTTTCTTTTTTGTCGGTTTATCGCCTATCTTTTTCTTTTCTGCCACCTTATTGGTTAGCTTTTTCTTTTCTGCCACCTTGTTGGTTACCTTTTTTGTCTGACTAGAGGTTTGAGTTGATGGCGCAGTCGCGTGAGCGATAGGAATAGATACATTTATTGTTCCTGTAAAAAGAAAGAAACTAAATAAAATTAGTGCAAAATATTTCATAGGGGATTTCCTTTAGAGGAACCACTAGCTGAGCAACTCATTTCAACCGTGATCGCATTTTTCAAAAGAAGATTCATCTGATCAACAATCGTACCTCTAGAAACTACAAAAGGGGGCATAGACGAGGAAGAAACGATAGTAGCTCCGACAAATGCCTGAGACTGTTCTTGAGCATTTACGACATCAGTAGATGTGGGAGGCATTGTCTGTAACGTCTGTAAATCTGCCTGGTAGGCACTCAAAGCTTTCGCACTCGTTGCATTTACTTCTGTCTTCATCTTTGCTATCAACGCTCGGGCAGTCGCTATTTGTGTCGTTACACGAGATGCTTGTGATAACACTGGCACAACTGTTAAGAGTCGAGCATTATTTGCTGCAGTTCCCTGAGAAGTATTCCCAGCTGCATTACAAATAGTTGTTGTCTTTGTAAGAGCAGTTGAAGTAGTGTTTGCCGCTGAAGCAATAGTATTCCATGACGCCTCATAGAGTCTTATATTTGAAAGTAGTTTTTTGCCTGAAAAGAACTGCGAAGAGGCATTTTTATTTACTGATGTTTGAGTAGTACCAAGGTACCCTGATTTGTTCTGTAAATTTTGAAGTGCTGCGCGCGCCGGTGAACCAATCATACCGGTACTAGAAAGGCCCTGATTACTCCCACCAAGAATAGTGGTAGCAAATTTAACCGTTTGCATTACAGTAGCAATATTGCTAAAAATAGTTCCTAGTTCAGGACCGACTTGATTACCGAAAGCAACAATTTTATCTGCATTTAATCCAAGCGCTTTACTGAGACTATCTTTAATGGTAGAACCGGGTGTCTTAATAATGCCGGGAGATCCGTCAGCATTGGTGCAAGCATCACCAGGAGCATTCCGTGGACCTGAAGAAGACTTTGTTGTAGAAGAAGCACTCGCAGAAACTCCACCTGACGTGGTAGCAACACCTGAAGCACTCGCAGAAACTCCACCTGACGTGGTAGCAACACCTGAAGCACTAGAAATGCTTGAGTCAGCACCACACCAAGAGAGAAATCCTTGACCCCAATTAAGATCAGCGAGTCGCGCACTAGTAGCATTAGCTACTAGCTGCCCAAGTTCAGCTTGAGCACGAGCATGGAGCATATAGGGATTATTCTGATCTTGTGTGGTGAGAGCAAGCCATGCAGAAACACCACCTTGCGACCAATCACCGGCAAGAAAAGCATTTTGATTTGGTGAATACTGCGAGAGAGTAGATCGATTCGACGCGAAAAAACCACTCAAAGAAGAGTTTTGAAGATAGCGGGTACGCAGTGATGACACTATCGATGAGGCAAATGGCGAGTTCGAATTATTACTAAACTCAGTAAGAAATGAAAGTGCTTGGACATCTCCCACTCCTCGCATATGACCTTGTAGATTTTGCACAAATTGTGGTCGACCAGTGCCATTAGTAGTGCCCCCCACAAAATCTAGAACGCCCGCTATCATTTTTTTAATAAGATTGCCGGAGGTAGCAAAAGCAAGGGGTTCAAGTACATATTTATCAACTACAAGTGCTGTATTTGCGACGGCACTTGTGGCACTCTCAATTGAGGTGATGGTACTTTTGACAAGCTTAAGAAGACTTGTATATGATGGATCGCTAATTACAATAACGGGTTTGGGGATAGGGATACCCAAAAGAGCGTGTGCACGTTGCGGAACAAGGAAAAGAGAAGCTGGCGTGACGATAATCACGATGAGAAACACAGCAACTATACGTGTAGAATTCATATTCATGGCGTTGTGTGTGTGGTCTTTTGTTCTGTCACGATATTAGGAATAAGATTAACGAACGCCGCGCCAGGTGTGCCATCTACAAGTGAGATACCTGCTGTTTTATACACATTATGCACCTCAAGAAAAGCATTGGAGAGATTTAAAACAGCTTTTGGATATTGCTGAATAGCGAGCATAGTGGTAAGTGGATCACTATTCACCACAGCGAAATCCTGAATGATGCCTGCAAGTCGCGCAAATGCGTTAATGAGTGCGAGATCGGCAGAAGCGAGTTCAGATGGAACAGGAAGTGCCAATACGGCAGTCGCTGCAATACGATATCCTTTTGCTATCGAAATGATATGAGTAAGTGCGGTAGCATCATTTTTCTTAACCGCATCCTGCA